>JADHKZ010000092.1 GCA_016780995.1 Thermoleophilia bacterium
TGGCGCCGGCCATCAAGGCCAACGCCCGCTACCAGGGCGGGTACCCGCTGTTCACGTCGCTGGGGCGCCCCCTCATCGCCAAGCTGGCCGTGCAGGAGGCCCGCCGCCACGGCTGCGACACCATCGCGCACGGCTGCACCGGCAAGGGCAACGACCAGGTGCGCATCGAGGCCACCATCGCCACGCTGGCGCCCGAGCTCAAGGTCATTGCCCCGGTGCGCGAGTGGCAGATGGGGCGCGACGAGGAGATCGCCTACGCCCACGAGCACGGCATCCCGGTGTCGAGCAGCGTGGAGCGGCCGTACTCGATCGACGACAACCTCTGGGGCCGCTCCAGCGAGGGCGGGATCATCGAGGACCTCACCAAGGCCGTGCCCGACGACGTCTTCCAGCTGGTCACCCCGCCCACCAAGGCGCCGGACCAGCCCGAGGACATCATCCTCAGCTTCCGCGACGGCCTGCCGGTGAGCCTGAACGAGGTGGAGATGCCCCTCCACGAGATCATCCCGGCCATCGCCGAGCATGCGTGCCGCAACGGGGTGGGCATCATGGACCACATCGAGGACCGCGTGGTGGGCCTGAAGGTGCGTGACGTGTACGAGGTGCCCGCCGCCACGGTGATCCTGGAGGCACACAAGGAGCTCGAGAAGCTGGTGTGCACCGGCCGCCAGAACGCGCTGAAGCCCAACCTTGACCTGCTGTGGGCGCAGATGGCCTACGAGGGCCTGTGGTACGAGCCCCTCATGCAGGACCTCAACGCGTTCATGGACCACGTGAACCGCAAGGTGGAGGGCACCGTGACCGTGCGCCTGTACAAGGGCTCGGCCACCGTGGTCACCCGCGACTCGCCCATCGCGCTGTACGACCGCACCCTCGCCACGTTCGACGCCGACCCGAGCTTCTCCCAGAACGCCTCGCCGGGGTTCATCGAGCTGTTCAGCCTGCAGAGCCGCATGGCGCACCAGATCGCCGAGGCCCGCGACCTGGGGTGACGCGGGCGCGTCGTGGGCGGGCGGTAGGTTTCGGGGGGTGAGCACCGAGACGCCGTTCGCCCACCTGCATGTCCACTCGGACTACTCCATCCTGGACGGGGCGTGCAAGATCCCCCGGCTGCTCGACCGGGTGGAGGAACTGGGCCAGAGCGCGGTGGCGCTCACGGACCACGGCGTGATGAGCGGCGCGGTGGAGCTGTACCGCGAGGCATCCAAGCGCGGGATCACGCCCATCGTGGGGCTGGAGGCCTACGTGGTGCCCGACCACCGCGAGCGCCCGGGCCGCGAGCGCCGCAACCACCTCACCCTGCTGGCCGAGACCACCGAGGGCTACTACAACCTCATCCGCCTGTGCTCGGCCGGGTACCTGGAGGGCTATCACCGCCGCCCGCGCATCGACCACGACCTCATGAGCCGCCACGCCAACGGCATCATCGTGCTGTCGGGCTGCCTGTCGGGCACCATCTGCTCGCGTCTGGCCGACGAGGACCTCGGGGGCGCGCGTGAGGAACTGGACACCCTCTGCCAGATCTTCGGACCCGAGGATGTCTACCTCGAGCTCCAGGACTCAGGGATAGCGAGCCAGAAGCGCATCAACCAGCACCTGGCCACGCTGGCGGGCGAGACCGGCATCACCATGGTGGCCACCGGCGACGTGCACTACGTCTGCCACCAGGACGCCGAGAGCCACGAGGCCCTGCTGGCCATCCAGACGCGTGACGTGCTCAGCAACCCCAACCGGTTCAAGTTCGACACGCAGGAGTTCTTCATCAAGTCGGCCGATGAGATGCTGGCCGCGCTGCCCGATTACCCGGACTCCATCCCCGCCACCATGGAGGTGGCCCAGCGCTGCGCCGGCCTGGACCTCCCGCTTGGCGACATCAAGCTGCCGGTGTTCCCCGTGCCCACGGGCGAGACCGACGACGTGTACCTGGAGCGCCTGTGCCGCGAGGGGCTCGACCGCCGCTACGGCGAGGGGAGCTGGCCCGCCGAGGCCGAGGATCGCCTGCGCTTCGAGCTGGACACCATCAAGGAGATGGGGTTCTCGTCGTACTTCCTCATCGTGTGGGACTACATCAAGTGGTCGCGCGACAACGGGGTGGCCGTGGGGCCGGGCCGCGGATCGGCCGCCGGCTCGCTGGTGGCGTTCTCGCTGCGCATCACCGACCTCGACCCGCTGGAGCACGGCCTGCTGTTCGAGCGGTTCCTCAACCCCGGCCGCAAGTCGATGCCGGACATCGACACCGACTTCTCGGTGGGCGGGCGCGACCGCGTGGTGGCGTACGTCACCGAGAAGTACGGGGCCGATGCCGTGGCGCGCATCGGCACCTTCGGCAAGCTGCTGGCCCGCGCCGTGGTGCGCGACTCCGGACGCGTGCTGGGGGTCTCCTACGGCCAGGTGGACCGCATCGCCAAGCTGGTGCCCGACAAGCTGGGGATCAAGCTCGACGAGGCCGCGGCACCCGGCTCGGAGCTGGCTGCGGCCATGGAGGCCGACGAGGCCGCCAAGCGCATCGTGGAGGTCGCCCGTCCGCTGGAGGGGCTGGTGCGCAACGAGGGCGTGCATGCCGCCGGCGTGGTGATCGCGCCCGGCGCCGTGACCGACTACCTGCCCGTGCGCGTGGACGACCAGGGCTCCGTGGTCACCCAGGTGCCCGACCACGACGTGGAGGCCCTGGGTCTCCTGAAGATGGACTTCCTGGGCCTGCGCAACCTCGACATCATCCAGGACGCCCTGCGGCTGGTGAAGGCCACCACCGGGGAGGACCTCGACATCGAGGCCATCCCCATGGATGACCCTGCCACCTACCGCATGCTGGCGAAGGGCGACGCCCTCGGGGTGTTCCAGTTCGAGTCGTCCGGCATGCGCGACGCCCTGCGCGAGGTGCGCCCCACGGAGTTCGCCGACCTGGTGGCGCTGGTGGCGCTGTACCGCCCCGGCCCCATGGCGTTCATCTCCACCTACGCCAAGAACAAGCGCGACCCCAGCCGCATCACCTACTCCGACCCGCGGCTGGAGCCGATCCTCAAGGAGACCAACGGCGTCTGCGTGAGCGGTGACGCCTGGGTGCAGGACGCTGTGTCGGGCCGTCGCGTGCGGCTGCGTGATGTCGGGGCGCTGGACCATATGTTCATCCAGGGGGTCGATGAGGACCTGCAGCCGGTCCCGGCCCGCGTTACGCGCTGGATCGACAACGGGGTGCGGCCCGTCGTGCGGGTGCGCCTGTGGAACGGGGCCGAGATCCGGGTCACCAAGGACCACCTCTTCCTCACGGAGGCCGGCTGGGCGCCGATCCGCGATCTGGCTCCTGGCGACCATGTCGGCACGCCCCACGTGACGATGGGGCCTGCCTGCGGGTCGAGTGGGGATGCCGACCGCGCCCGGCTCCGCGTGGTGGCATACCTCATCGCCGAGGGGGCACTCACGTCGAGCGGGTGCAACTTCGTCAGCTCCTCCCATGAGATGGTGCGTGCGTACTGCGATGCCCTCACGACGAGCTTCGATGGGCTGGGCGCGCGGGTGCGAACGCGGGCGCGCGGCGTGATGCAGGTCGAGGTGGTGGATACCGCGAAACCCACGTACCACACCCCGAACGCCCTCCTGGCCTGGCTGCGCGACCTCGGCCTCAAGAACCCCCCGGGGCGGCAGGGCGGTGCGGCGAGCCACCAGAAGTTCGTGCCCGACTTCGTGTTCGAGTGCGGCCAGGACGACATCGCCTTCTTCCTGGCGTGCCTCTGGGACGGGGACGGGCGCATCGACCCATCCTGCTCCACGTACGTCACCACGTCGGCAGCCCTCGCAGCCGACGTGCAGGCCCTCCTCCTGCGCCTCGGCATCGCCTCGGTCATCCACCGCGGTGAGTATGAGGGGAGGGGGGAGACTCGCACGGCCCATCGCGTGCTGGTCTACGACACCGCGCGCCTCGCCGAGGAGCTCCAGCCGTTCATGGTCACTCCCAAGCGCGATGTGCCGTGCGGCGCGCGTGCCAGGCGCACGCTGGATCGGCGCCGGGTGCTGGATGAGATCGATCGGGAGTGGCCCGGCAGTCGATCCGCGCTGGGCCGTGTGCATGGTTTCGACCCCCAGCACTTCCGCTCATCGTCCATGGCTCGGCCACGACTCGCCATGGCCACGGTGCAGCGCGCCGCGCAGGAAGTGCCGCTCCCGGAGACCCTTCGGGCGAGTGCCGTTCACTGGCAGCGCATCGTGTCGATCGAGGATGCGGGCGAGGAGCACGTCTTCGACCTCGAGGTCGAGGGCATCCACAACTTCGTCGCGGATGGCGTGATCGTGCACAACTGCGTGTACCAGGAGAACCTCATGGCGATCTCGCGCCAGATCGCCGGGTTCCCTCCATCCCGCGCGGACGACCTGCGCAAGGCCGTGGGCAAGAAGGACAAGGAGCTCATGGCCTCGCTGCGCGACGAGTTCGTGCAGGGCTGCCTCGACTCCGGCACCGCGCCGGGCGTGGCCGACGACCTGTGGGGCCTGTGCGAGGCCGCGGGCGACTACTCGTTCAACAAGTCGCATGCCGCCTGCTACGCGCTGCTGTCGTACCGCACCGCGTACCTCAAGGCCAACCACCCGGCCGAGTACATGGCGGCGGTGCTCACCTCGGTCATGGACACCAAGGACCGCGTGCCCTTCTACGTGGCCGCCAGCTCCGACATGGGTATCGAGGTGCTGCCGCCGGACGTCAACCGGTCCGAGTCGGGCTTCGCCGTCACGGGCGAGCGGGAGATCCGGTTCGGCCTCACGGCCGTCAAGGGGGTGGGGGAGAACGCGGTGCTGGCGCTCATCGAGGAGCGTGCCACGGGCGGGCCCTACACCTCCATCTGGGACTTCTGCCGGCGCATCGACGCCGCGCAGCTCAACAAGCGCGCGCTCGAGAGCCTCATCCGCGGGGGCGCGCTGGACTGCACAGGCGCGTCGCGCGCGGGGATGCTGGACGCCCTTCCCGCCGCCATGGCGCAGGCCGCCAAGCGGCGCACCGACATCGCCGCGGGCCAGGAGTCGCTGTTCGGGCTCCTGGAGGACTCGGGCGCCGGGTCGCTGGAGGCCGATCCGCCCGTCACCATCCCTGAGATGGACAAGGACGAGCTCCTGGCCGGCGAGAAGGAGGCCATCGGGCTGTATGTGTCAAGCCATCCGCTGTCCGATTGCCGCAGGCAACTGCGCCGGCTCACCAGCGCCACGCTGGGCGAGGTGGGGTCGCTGGCCGACGGCCAGTCGGTCGCGCTTGGCGGCATCATCGGCGCGGTGAAGAACATCACCACCAAGCGCGGCGAGCCCATGGCGTTCGTGCGGCTGGACGACCTGGAGGGCGCCATCGAGATCGTGGTGGTGCCGCAGGTGCTGGCCGCGTCCCGCGAGGTGATCACCGAGGACTCCCTGGTGCTGGTGACCGGCCGCATCGACCAGAAGGGCGAGGGCGAGACCAAGCTGGTGGCCCAGGCGGTGGAGCCGTTCGTGCCCGACCCGGCCGACGAGGAGGACCGCCTGCTGCTGGAGGTGGATGCCTCGCGCTTCGCCCAGGCCGACATGGGCCTGCTGAAGAAACTGTTCAGCGACCACCCGGGCGAGGCCTGCGTGATCGTGTCGCTGCGCACCCCCGAGGGCGAGACCCGCATCCGCCTGGGCAGCGAGTATCAGGTGGACCCCGCCGACCGCGGACTGCTGGCATCGCTCAAGAGCATGTTCGGCGAGCGCGCCGTGGCATAGCGGGGTGGACGCCGCTCCCCAGCGCGGGTCGTGCCGCGCCTGTGCGGTGCGCTGCGAGCGCGTGGTGTACCCCGCCCACTGCGTGGCCATCGCATGCCCGCGCCTCTACGCCCACGACGTGCACGGCACCCGTTGGATCGGCTGCATCGACAAGGTGTTCGTGGCCGAGGTGGACGCCACGGGCATGGCGGCCCAGGAGGCCGTGCACCCCGGGTTCGGTGCCCTGAGCGCCCAGGGGGAGCCCCGCCCGCAGTGCAAGGTGGCCATCGACCCCACCTTCCCGGAT
>JADHKZ010000014.1 GCA_016780995.1 Thermoleophilia bacterium
ATGTTGGCGTCGGCAACGCCCTCCTTGTGGGCGTAGCGACGCAGCACCAGCTCCTCGATGGGCGTGGTGTCGAAGTCGATCACGGCCGTGATGGCGCCTGCGGCAATCATGTTCTTGGCGCGGGTGGAGCCGCCGATCTCCTTGGCCAGCTCGTCCATGCGCACGGGGCGCGCCCGGGGCAGGTACTCGTCGGGGAGGGTCACCTCGACCGAGTCGTAGAGGATCACGCCCTCGGGGCCCAGGGAGTCCCAGTTCAGGTCCCAGGCCTCCTGGTTGAAGCACACCAGCAGGTCCACGTCCTTGCCATGGCTCCAGATGGGCTCATCGCTCAGGCGGAACTGGTACATGCACGGCCCGCCCTTGATCTCGGCGGGGAAGGTGCGGAAGGTCTGGGTGTAGTACCCACCGCGCGCGGCGGCCTGCGTGAGGATGTCCCCGCAAGAGATGACGCCCTCGCCGGACTCACCGGCAAGGCGTACGACGACGGAGTGTCGTGCTGACAACGTGCCTCCAAGCGAAAGGTCTGCCCGTGCCACGGGGGATTCGGGACCCCGGGGCGCACTGGCAAAAGGTCGCGCGGATGCTAGCCACGCCCGTGCGGCGGGGCAATGCGCCGGGATGCGCGGGTGACGAACGCCCCGCTATGCCGAGGCGGCGGCCAGGCCCGCCATGAGCACCGGCACCAGCAGGATGCCCGCTATCAGGGCAAGCGTGGTGCCCGCGGCCACCAGCATCGCCGGGATGGGCGGCTGGCCCAGCATGGCGGCGGCCGCGGCGCCCGCCACGATCAGCAGGGTGCCCAGGGCGCCCAGCCCCGCGAGGGTGCCGGCCATCGTCACCCACCCCCCGCCGTTGGTGCTGGTGGCGATGGCGCCGAAGCCCATCACCGGCACCATGGCGGCGGGCACCAGCACGAACACCGCGGCCACGATGACGGGCACCCGGTAGTCGGCGGGGTCGCCGTCACCGGGAACCAGCCAGCGGATCATCCGGCCAGGGCCGCCGCGAAGATCTGCCAGGCCAGCAGCGACTTGGCCACCAGCGACAGCACCAGGTAGGTCTTCTCGTAGCTCACGATGTTGGCCCACCTGCCCTTGCGCGCGTAGTGCAGCCACATGTTCAGCGCGAAGGTGAAGAACAGCACGAACAGCGAGATGTAGATGGCCCAGATGGCCACGGGCACGCCGGCGTCTATCTGGGCCCGCACGAGCACCAGGCCGATGGCCACCCACGGGAAGGCGCCCACCACGCAGCCGTAGATGAACGGCCGCCAGTCCACCCTGTCGGCACCCGCCGGGTTGCGCTGCTCCATGGCCAGCCCGAAGAGGATCATCCCCACGTTGGCGCCGAAGATCGCGATGAGCGCCGTGAGTTGATCCACGCTGCTGATGAGCCCGATGAGCACGATCATCAGCGATGCGCTTACCGAGTACTCCCACCAGCGCAGCGGGTTGGTGCCCCGGCCGAGGTTGGCGATGTACCAGCGGTCGATGCCGGGCAGCGCGCACAGCAGGTGATCCGCCGCGGCCAGGAACAGGAAGACGGCGATGAACGTGGCGAGTGGCACCTGCCACACCGGCTCGGTGCCGAGGATCGGACTGCCCGGCGGCCCCACCATGTACGGGATGGTCACGCCCAGCGTGAACCCGTTGGACAGCAGCAGGATGGCCACGCCCTGCGCCGCGTGCAGGATCGCCAACGCGATGTTCCACTTGCGCAGGTTGGGCGCCGCCTGCTCGGGAGTGATGGCGCGCGCCGTCATGCGCCCACCTTATCGTCCCCGACATGGACGACGACGCCCTGCGCCAGATGTTCGCCGGCCTGCGGGGCGAGGAGCGCCGACTGCGCCGGCCCCCGCCCGATGGCCGCGGCGGGCTGCTGCTTGGCGAGGGCGCGCGCGTGGTGGAGCGGTGCCTGGGCGCGGGCCACCACCTGCGCGCGCTGCTGGTGAGCACGGCCTACAACGGCCCCCTGCCCTCCCCCGCCGTGCCGATGCTCACCCTCGACCCCGAGGACATCCAGCGCCTCACAGGGTTCGGGGCCATGCGCGAGATGCTGGGGGCCTTCGACCGTCCACCTGACCCGCTGGCGGCGGAGGTACTGCCCGCCGCGCGGCGCGTGCTGGTGCTGGAGGGCGTGATGAACCCCTCGAACGTGGGCACGATCATCCGCAGCGCCACCGCGCTGGGAGTGGACGCCACGCTCATCGGTCCGGGGTCGGCGGATCCCTTCGGTCGCCGGGCGCTTCGCACCTCCATGGGCGCCGCGCTGGTTCACCCGTGGGCCATCACCGCCGACCCGGTGACCGACCTGCGACACCACGGGTTCGCTGTGCTGGCCCTCACGCCGGACGCGGGTGCCACACCGCTCCACCGGGCGCTTGCCGAGCGCGCGAATGACCGGGTGGCGCTGGCCCTGGGATCGGAGGGCGAGGGCCTGAGCGGGACGGTGCTCGACGCAGCCGACGAGCGGGTGACCATCCCCATGGCCCCGGGCGTGGACTCGCTCAACGTGGCCGCGGCGGCGGCGGTGGGGTGCTGGCTGCTTGCAGAGCAGTCCTGAGGGGAAGCGAGAGGCGACCACCGGAGTCGAACCGGTTCATGTCGGTTTTGCAGACCGATGCGTTCCCACTTCGCCAGGTCGCCGTGGGGCCCTCAGGGTAGGGCACCGCGCGGCCGGTCGCCAGAGGGTGGCGATAATTCCCGCAACGACCGGGCCGCCACGGGCCATCGCTGCTGCCGGCAACCGCCGTTGGATCATCCAAGCCTCTACGTTCCGCTCCATGAATCCTCCCCGCAGTCCCTCCCCCAGGCTCCGCTCGCGCACCGCAGGCCTCCTCGCCTCGGTCACCGTGGCCGCGGGGCTTCTCGTCGGCGCGACCAGTGCCCAGGCCAAGCCCGGCGGTCCCCCGGTCGACTTCCTGATGGAAGCGAGCGCCACCTCGGCCACCTTCACGCCGGTCGCAGGCGCACCGGGCGAGTACAGGCTCGTGCTACGTGGCGTCCCCTCCACCGTGGGGGTATTCGAACTCACCAAGGCCGAGGTCTCGGCGTCGCTGCCGACCAGGGCCTTCATGGCCTACTGGACCGAGTACGGCGATGAGACCGGCCAGTTCACGCGCACCCCGCCGCGCGCGGTGCTACGCGCCGCCGACGGCAGTGGCGGCGGCGAGGAAGTGGTGGTGCGCCTGCGCGACGGATCGCAGAAGGGCACGACCCTGAGGTTCGATGCCGAGGTCATCTCCAACCCCGCGGTGTGGAACCAGCTCGAGCTGAAGGTGGACCGTGTGGATGAGACCACGCCGCCCGATCAGCCAAGCCCCGACCTCGAGCCGACGGCGTTGACGAATGTGGAGATGTTCGTGGACATGCCACGCACGATTACCCAGCCCAGGGCCAAGCGCCCTGCGCCCGGGATCACCACCACGCCCTCGGCGCGCAGGTCGGAAAACCAAAACGAATGGCGCGATTGGTGCAGACAGTTCGATGACAGGGGCTGGTCAACTGGTGTTGCGCCCTGCGAGTCGCACACCAATCCGCAGCAGTGGATGCCGAACGGCGGCACCTGCAACGGCGTCCGCTCCAGCCGGCTGCGCAACTGCTGGGGGAACATCCCGAATTTCTGTCGCGTTAGAGTCGGAAGCATGTTCCGGAATTTCGTCAACGGCAGTGGTTTTGCCTACGACCGAGTGGGGGTGGTGGATCTCGGGAACTACTTCTTCCGGGCGGGGGATTACGGTCTGGGTCGGGCCGACCCCATGGACCACCAAGGGAGGTTCGACCGCTCAAGGTGCTTCGGTTACTACTCCGAGGGGTGGTACGGCGTCGGCCCGGGAGCCGTGACCTTCTACACCACGGACAGGTGCACGTGGTTCCTCGCGAAGTGGTCGACCAACGGCAGGTGCTGGTGAGCGCCCGCGCGGCAGGCAGGCACTCGGGCTAGGGCACCGCGCGCGCCGTCGCCGGGGCGCGGCGGTACGCTCGCGACACGAGGTACCCCCCTCCCCGGCGCGCGGTTCGGATGCTCCTCATCGCGGCCGCGGTCGCCGCGGCCGTGCTCCTGGGCCTCGCGGCCGTCATCCTCGCCGGGGGATCGCAGCCGCTGGGCATCGACCAGTGGGTTCACGACCGCGCAGCCGACCTGGCGAACGGGGCGATGATCGGCACCGCTCGGGGCATCACCCACCTCGGCGACTCGCTGGTGGCCTGGATCACCGCCGGGGTGGCCACGATCGCGCTGCTGGCGTTTCGCAAGTGGCCACACGCCATCACGGTGGGCGGCGGGATGCTGCTGGCGGTCGGCATCGTGCGGGTGGGCAAGTCGGTGGTGGATCGCGCGCGGCCGCTCGATGCCGTGGCGCACGGCAGCGGCACGTCCTTCCCCTCCGGCCATTCCACCTACGGGGTGATGTGGCTCGTGCTCGGCATCGTGGCCACGCTGGTGATCCCGGCACTGCGCGGCACGCGGTGGCCGGTGGTGCTGGGGGCGGTGATCACGCTGCTCATCCCGATCACGCGGGTGTACCTGCGGCCCCACTGGATCACCGACGTGATCGGCGGCCTCAGCGCCGGCACCGTGGCGTTCGCGCTGGCGGGCGCGCTGGGAATCTGGCTGTACGCGCGTGCGCACCAGGCCCCGGAAACAGCGAGGCCCCGTGCTGACGGGGCCTCGGCGAGGAGCGGATGAAGGGACTCGAACCCTCGACCTTCTGCATGGCAAGCAGACGCTCTAGCCAACTGAGCTACATCCGCAAGGCGGGCGGGAGACTAGCAGGCGTCCATCCACGGGTCGGTGTCCACCGTGGTGAACCCCACGGGCACGCCGGACGGCCCGAGGGCGTCGGCCAGGGTGGGGGTCCAGAGCCGCATCACGTGCTGCTCCACGGCCCCGTGCGCCACATTCACCAGCCCCATGCCCTCCGCGGCGTCGTGGTCGTGGTACTTGAGGTCGCCGGTCACGTAGGCATCCACCCCGGCCAGGCGCGCCGCCTCGACGAGCGATCCACCCGAGCCCGTGCAGACAGCCACGCGGGCCACCAGTCGAGCGGCGTCGCCGGACAGGCCGATGTTGGCCCGTCGCGGGCAGAACGCATCGGTCGCCCGGCGGGCCAGCTGGGCCAGCGGGATGGGATCGACCTCGCCCACGCGGCCGATGCCGAGGGCGGGATCCGTTGGCGCCGGCACGAGGGGCTCGACGTCGCGCAGGCCGAGGTCGGCCGCCATCAGGTCGTTGAGCCCACCCGCCGCGGAGTCGAGGTTGGTGTGGGCCGCCACCACCGCAACGCCCTCGGCGGCCGCGCGGAGCACCAGCGCCCCCTGCGTGCGGTGCGGGGACACCGGCGAGAGCGCCGGGAAGATGGGCGGGTGGTGCACCAGCACCACGTCGGCGCCGGTGCCCCGGGCCTCGTCCAGCACGTCGGCGCGCAGGTCCAGCGCCACCAGCACGCGCGTAACCGGCAGGTCGCGCCGGCCGGTCATCACCCCCACGTTGTCCCACGGCTCCGCCAGGCGCGCGGGCGCCAGGCCGTCGAGCACGGCCAGGAACCCGCCCAGGTTCACCGCCGGCCGTCCTGGTGGAAGAACTTGAGCATCACCAGGCAGTCCACCGCGGCGGCCACGCCCAACACCGTGAGCACGATGAGCGACCCCGGGGTGAGGCTGCCCTGCTGGTCGAGGATGATGCCGATGGCCAGCCCGCCCAGGAACCAGATGAGCGCCCGCCCCAGGCGCCCGATGTACACATGGCCAAGGCCCGGGATGATGAGGCTGAGGATGATGGCGATGACCACCGACCGGCCCTGAAAGCGCCGGGTGGGTCGTCGATCGGGCTGGGGGCTCACGCGGTGTAGACGTGGCGCTCCCGCGCCCACTCCACCGGCCCGTCGTAGGCCCGGCGCACGATGTCCACCGAGGCGTCGCGGTCCACGGCGGGATCACCGTGCACCAGCAGCACGCGGCCGGGGCGCGCCGCGGCGGCCATCTCCCCCACGGCCCGGGCGTTCATGTGCATGGCCCCCTCGGGGATGTCGCCCTCGCCGAAGGTGCACTCCACCACCAGGATGTCGGTGCCCTGCGCCAGCTCCGGGAGGGCGTCGTTGGGCCGGCAGTCGGCGCCATAGGTGACCGACTTCCCGCCCCGCTCCACGCGCAGCGCGTGCGTGGGCGGCAGGTGCGGCACCTCGGCGTGGCGCACCACCACGTCGCCGATCTCCAGGGTGCCGCCGCCGGCCGGCAGGTCGTGCGCGGTGATGCCCGCCCACGGCTCGCCCGCGGCGATGCCCTCTAGGCGGCCCATCAGGCCGGGCGGCGCGTGCACGTGCATGGGGTGCCCCAGGCCCGGGCCATGCGCCATGTAAATACGCGCGGCCAGGAGGTCGGCAAGGTGGTCGGGGTGCAGGTGGCTGATCACCACGGCGTCCAAGTGGCGAGGGTCCACGAACCCCATGAGGCGGTTGAACGTGCCCGCCCCCATGTCCAGCGCCACGGCGGTGTCGCCGGCGCGCACCAGATAGCCACTCTGGGCCTGGTCGGGGTGCCCATAGCCCGCACCGGCGCCGAGGGGGATGAACTCGAGGGTCGCGGACACGCGGCGCATGGTATACCGACCCCATGGCACGTCCCCTCATCACACTCATAGCGGTCGCGGCGGGAGCACTGCTGCTGGCCGGCTGCGGCGGTGGCGGCACCGACGCCACCCAGGGCAAGACCGCCCAGCAGATCCTGGACGAGAGCTCGGCCAAGACCGAGGCGCTCACCTCCTACCGCTTCGGCGTGGACCTGAAGGCCACGGCCGAGGTGACCGGCGCGGGTGACCTCGCCGGGTTCCTGGCCAACCCCATCGAGCTCAGCGGCGAGGGCGCGGCCAAGGACCCGGGCGACTTCACCCTGGACCTGTCGCTCAACCTCGGGCCCGGCGCATTCCAGGCCAACGTGACCAAGGTGGGCGGCAGCCTCTATGGGTCGGTGCTGGGGCAGGACGTGAAGCTGGATGCCTCGCCGCAGACCGTGCGCTCGCTTGACGTCACCGGGCTGGCCCCCGCCATCTCGGGATGGATCGAGGCGCCCGAGATCGTGGGCACCGAGGAGGTGGACGGCGTGTCGCTGGTGCACATCCGCGGGAAGGTGGACGAGGCCGCGCTGGCCGAGGACGTGGGCGGCCTGTTGGGCGGCCTGGGGCAGCAGGGTGCCGTGGACCCCGACGCCGCCGGTGCCGGATCCGACCTGGAGACCGGCGTGGTGGATGTGTGGGTGGGCGCCGAGGACATGCTCATCCACAAGGCCGAGGCCGAGGTGCTGTCGAGCGACCCTCTGGCCGCGGCCCCGCAGGTGAAGGCCCTCGACCTGGACCTCACGGCCACGCTCTCCGACTTCGACGCGCCCGTGGAGGTGACGGCCCCCACCGGCGCGCGCACGCTGTCGCTGGACTCCATCACGGGCCTGCTCGGCGGCTGATGCCATGCGCTTCGGGGCCTTCCTCGCGCCGTTCCACGATCCGCGGGAGAACCCCACGCTCTCCCTGGAGCGCGACCTCGACCTGATCGTGCTGATGGACCGCCTGGGCTTCGACGAGGCCTGGGTGGGCGAGCACCACACCACCGGCTGGGAGTACATCGCCTCCCCCGAGATCTTCCTGGCGGTGGCGGCCGAGCGCACGCGCCACATCCGCCTGGGCACGGGCGCCGTGAGCCTCACCTACCACCACCCGCTCATGGTGGCCGACCGCATCGTGCTGCTGGATCACCTCACCCGCGGGCGCGTGAACCTGGGCGTGGGGCCCGGCGGCCACCTGTCCGACGCCGCCATGCTGGGCGTGCCGGCAGCCGAGATACGCGACCGCATGGAGCACAACCTGCAGGTGATCCTGCATCTGCTCACCAGCACCGAGCCCATCACGGCATCCGGCCCGGGGTGGGAACTGCACGACGCCGTGCTGCAGCTTCGCCCCTATCAGCGCCCCCACCCACCGCTGGGCATCCCCAGCCTGGAGTCGCCCTTCGGCATGGCCTTGGCCGGGCGCGTGGGCGCCGCCCCGCTGTCGTTGTTCTTCGGCGCCGCCGACCTGGCCGCGCAGTGGGCCATCACCGAGCAGGCCGCCCGGGACGCCGGACGCACGGCATCGCGCGACGGCTGGCGGGTGGTGGTGCCGGTGCACCTGGCCGAGACCCGGGCGCAAGCCGTGGAGGAGGTGCGCACTGGCGGGGGTGAGTGGATGTTCGAGTACGTGCAGGCGCTCACGGGGCGCCCGGCCCCCGTGCCGGGCCCCAAGGGCCAGGCCGTGGACCAGATGATCGAGGCCGGGTCGTGGGTGATCGGCACGCCCGACGACCTGGTGGAGTTCATCCGTGGCCTCGAGGAGCGCACCGGCGGCTTCGGCACGTTCCTGTGCTGGGGGCACGAGTGGGCGGGGCCCGACGCCACGCGGCGGTCGTATGAACTGCTGGCGCGGTTCGTGATGCCGGAGATGCAGGGGTCGCTCGACGGCCTGCGGGCGTCCGGCGACATCGCGCGTGCCAAGGCCGCCGACCTGCACGGGCAGCGCGTGGCCGGCGTGGAGGAGGCCCGCCGCAGGCACGAGGACGGAACGCCCACGGGCTGAGCGTCGGTTCCCCCCTCACGGGCAGGGGGCCGGTGATACAACCGCTACGTGACCTACGCCCGTGCGCGACTGCTCGTCGGAATCACCGGAGTCGGTATCTGGGTGGTGGCCGCGGTGGCGTTCCTGGCCGCGGGCGGGGCCGATGCCCTGCCGGGCGCGGATGCCACCTTCAGCGACCAGGCGGCTGCCCTGGCCGCGGTGCTCGCCGTCTATGCGGTGGTGAGCCTGCCCTTCGACCTGCTGGGTGGCTACGTGCTGCCCCGGCGCTTCGGCCGGGAGTGCCCGGACCGCGACTCCTACGTGCTGGGCTGGGCCAGGGGAGTGCTGGTGCAGTCGGTGGTGATGGCGCTGGCCGTGCTGGTGGTGGTGGCGGTCGGACGCCAGGGCGGCGCGGGGTGGGCGCTGGTGATGGTGGCGGCCATCGCGTTGGCCATCGGCTTCGCCAGGCTCCCCCTGGCCCGCATGGTGGCCGACCTACCGCCGGCACCCGCCGACGCGGATCTTCCCGACGTGGCCTTCGTGCACGCCGCCGACCCGGGGTTCACCGGCGGCATCGCCGACGCCGGGCGGCGCATCATCATGCCGGCGGCGTGGCGGGATGCCCTGGGCCGGGACCTGCCCGTGGAGGTGGCCCGGCGGCGCGCGGTGGCGGCCAGCCCCTACCTGCTCGGCCTGCTTGTGGCGGCGGCGTGGACCGTGGGCGGCGTGGCAATCGCCATCGCGCTGCCCGGCGGCGGCGTGGAGTCGGTGGGCCAGGTGGTAGCGGCCGGGGCCTGGTTCACCCTCTGGTCGTTCGTCGGCCTGCTGGTGCTGCCGTCGGTCAGCCGCCCGGCCGTGCTGGCGGCGGATGCCGCGGCCGCGCGGGAGTTCCCCGCCGACCAGGTGGCCCGCACCATCGGCGTGCTGGACGGCCTGCAGGATGACGAGCCCGAGCGGCCCGACGTGGTGGAGGCCATCTTCCACCCCATACCGGCGGCGGGGCGGCGGGCGGGCGCGCTGGCGTCGGGTCGCACCGGCCTGCGGCCGTGGCACGTGGCGCGCATGGCCCTGCCCATGTCGTGGTGCATGCTGGGGCTGCTGGGGCGCGCGGTGCACTGCAACGCCGGCCGGCCCGAGCTGTGGGTGATGCTGCCCTCCGACTGACCCCGCCCGGCGGCGCCTACTGGAGCGCGTCCACCACCTGGACGTTGCGAATGTCGAAGTCGTCCTCACCCCATGGGGCCGCCAGGAATGCCTCGGTGGTCTCCACGGCAACGGCGGGCGATGTGGCCCGCATGCTCAGCACCAGCACGTTGGCGTGGTTGTACTTGCGCGCCAGGCGAGCCGTCTCGGCATCGCCGCACAGGGCCGCGCGCGCGCCCGCCACCTTGTTGGCGGCGATGCACGCCCCCGTGCCGCTCCAGCAGAACAGCACCGCCACCTCAGCTCCGCCCCGGGTCACGGCCCGGGCAGTGGCGGCGCTGGCCTCGGCCCACTCGGTGTCATCGCCCTCCACCAACGGGCCGAAGAGCTGGAGTTCGTGCCCCTGATCCCGTAGCCACGCCACCACGGCGTCGGTGACGGGCTGTCGCATGTCCGATCCCACGGCGATCCGCATGCCGCCAATGTACCCGCGCCGGGGCGCTACCGTGCCGCGCATGATCGTTCGCGGAGGCACCTTCGGACCCGTGGCCACCAACACCTACGTGGTGGCCGACAAGGAGGGCGGCAGCGCCCTCATCGTCGACCCGGCGGCGGGCAGCAGCCAGTGGGTGGCCGAGACCCTGGCCGCCCTGGCGGTGGACCCCGTGGCGGTGCTCGACACCCATGGCCACTGGGACCACGTGGTGGAGAACCACGTGTGGGACCGGCAGGGCATTCCCGTGTGGGTGGGCCGCGGCGACGAGGCCTGGCTCGAGGCGCCCGCGCCATTCAACCCGGCGCTGTTCGGCAACCCGCCCCCCACGCCGGGGGTCACCCCCGCGGCCATCCTGGAGGACGGCGACACCATCACGTGCGGCGACCTGACGCTGCAGATCACGGCCACTCCCGGGCACTCGCCCGGCTGCCAGGTGGCGTACGACGCCAGCAGCGGCCAGGCGCTGGTGGGCGACCTGATCTTCGCCATGGGCATCGGCCGTACCGACTTCCCAGGCAGCAACCACGACGACATGGTGCGGTCCCTGGCCCGCATCTTCGACGAGCTCCCCGGCGACACGGTGATCTACCCCGGCCACGACCGCTGGGGAGTGACCCTGGCGCAGGCCGAGCCCTACGCGAGGATGTTCATGTGAGCCAGGTCACGCGTGACCAGGTGATCGCCGCCCTCGACCGGGTGCTCGATCCCGAGCTGCACCGCAGCATCGTGGCGCTGGGCATGGTGGGGTCGGTGGAGGTGGACGGCCCGCGGGTCACCATCACCATCAAGCTCACGGTGGCCGGCTGCCCCCTGAAGGCCGAGATCCAGCGCCGGGTAAGCGACGCCGTGGCCGCGCTGCCGGGCGTGGAGGCGGTGCAGGTGGGGCTGGACACCATGACCGACGAGGAGCGCGCCGGCGTGCGCGAGTCCATCATCGGCGGCCCCCGCAAGGACAGCCCCTTCTCGGCCGATTCCCGCACCAAGGTGATTCTGGTGGCGTCGGGCAAGGGCGGGGTGGGCAAGTCGAGCATCACCTGCAACCTGGCCGTGGCCATGGCGCAGGCCGGCCACTCGGTGGGCCTGCTGGACGCCGACGTGTACGGCTACTCCATCCCGCGCATGATGGGCGCCACGCAGCAGCCGGTGATGCTGGACGACCTCATCATCCCGGTGGAGAACCACGGCGTGCGGCTCATGAGCATCGGCTTCATGACCGCCGACGACAACCCCGTGATCTGGCGCGGACCAATGCTGCACAAGGCGCTCACGTCGTTCGTGACCGAGGTGTTCTGGGACGAACCCGACGTGCTGCTGGTGGATCTGCCGCCTGGCACCGGCGACGTGTCCTTGTCCCTGGCCCAGCTGCTGCCGGGTGCGCACGTGCTGGTGGTCACCACGCCTCAGCTCACCGCGCAGCGGGTGGCCCGGCGCGCGGCGGCCATGGCCGACCGCGTGGAGCTGCCCGTGGTGGGCGTGGTGGAGAACATGTCGTGGTTCGTGGCGCCCGACACGGGAGAGCGGTACGAGGTGTTCTCGGGCGGGGGTGGCGCGGCGCTCGCGGACGACCTTGGCGTGCCGCTGCTGGGACAGGTTCCGCTGGAGTCCGACGTGGCCCGTGCGGGGGATGACGGCATGCCCGTGGTGGCCGCGCGGCCGGACAGCCCCGCGGCCGTCGCGCTGGCGGAAATCGCCCGCATGGTGGGCGAATCCGTGGGGGTGCCGAAGCGCGCGGATATCCCCCTTCCCACCGGGTAGAGTTCCGGCCGTTCGGCGAGCGCCCCAGCGCCCGCGAAGCGATCACTCCAGGAGACTCCGTTGGCCTACGTCATCACCGAGCCCTGCATCGGCACCAAGGACACCTCCTGCGCGGACGTGTGCCCGGTCGACTGCATCCACCCCGCCCCCGGCGAGGAGAACGCGGACACCGCCACCATGCTGTACATCGACCCGTCGGAGTGCATCGACTGCGACGCCTGCGTGGAGGCCTGCCCGGTGGACGCCACCATGGCCGAGGACGACGTCCCCGCGCAGTGGGAGGTCTTCAAGGAGATCAACCGTGCCTACTACGAGCAGGGCCACGAGGCCGGCGAGGGCATGGTGAAGCAGTACCTGGAGTCGCGCGGCTAGTACCCGCACTGCCCTGGCCGCCGCCTGCCCCGTGATCGGGGCAGGCGCGCTGGCCGGGCCCGCTAGGCAGCCGTGCCGCGCACGTCGATCGTGACCTCGCGATCGGGTGCTGCGAGGGCGGCCCGCATCGCCGCGATGACCGCATCGGCGTCGAGGCCGAAGTCGTGAGCCACCCCGGGGATGACCCGGGTCAGATCCACCTGCAGTGGCTCCATCACGGCCACGCCCATCGGTACGCCACCATGATCGACGTCGACCAGCACGCCCCCGCCGGGCTGCTCCGTATAGCCACCCGTGTTCGCCCACTCGTCGGGGATGAAGACCTGCACGGCATCCGATCGGGTGCAGTAGAGCGCCCACATCAAAGGCTCCTCGCTGTCACGCCGACCACCGTGGTCGGCGGGGCCGGATCAACGATAACCGACACAAGGCGCTCACCGATCACTCCCTCGTGAAGCACCTTGCCGCTGCCCGTGGGAATGGCGATGACGGACTCCCGCACGAGGGCCTCGACATCGCTGACGAGCAGGCCATGATGGCGAAGACGACTTCGGGCAAAGGGGGTGAACTCCATGGGCGCACGTTGACCCGCTACGTGCGTCGAGATGCGCGCGTGCCGAGCCAGCCGGCGCGCGCAAGCGCATCAATTGAGGCGCGCGGCGCGGATGTCGCCCAGCACCGATTCCGCCACGCGCAGGGCGAGCGATGGCGGAGTCGTGGTGAGCAACGAACCCAGGAGGGCCTCGGCCTCGTCGGGGCGGCCCAGCTCCACCAGCACCTCGGCTGTTCGCACGCGCGGGGCGGGGTCGTCGGTGTTCACCAGGGCCAGGAGCTCGCAGCACCACAGCACGTCGTCCGGGCGCCCGCGCCGGCGGTAGGAGCCCTCCAGGTTGAGGAGCATGCGGGTGACCGTGACGCGGGCCGGCGCCGGGGCCAGGTGGCCGGGCTCCAGGGCCACCCCGGCCGCGTCGCGGGCGATGCCCGCGAGTTCCTCCACCGTGCGGGTGATCCAGCCGTGGAACGGGTCGACGTAGCGCACGTGCCCGCCACCGAGATCGGCCACGATGTAGTGCCCCGGCATGGCAACGCCCACCACCTCCGCGCCCGTACGCGTGGCCACCGACACCGCCAGCGACGACAGGGCGATGGGCAGGCCCCGGCGTCGGCGCATGACCTGGTCGAGGAACGAGTTGCGCGGGTCGTCGTAGGTCTGCGTATCTCCCGCGTAGCCCTCATCACGCAGCAGGTCGAACACCGCCTGCGCGTCGGTGGACCCCGTCTGCACCGCCAGGCGGTCGACCTCGTCCAGCCACCGGGCCGGGTCCACACCGGGGCGGCCCTCTGCGGCGATGAGCAGGTTGGCCTCGGCCAGGTCGGGATCCGGCCCGCGCATGAGCTCGGCCAGTCGTGCGCGGTTCTCCATGCTCACGAGGCCGCTCCCAGCACCTGGGCGTGGGCATCCTGCAGGGCCATCCGGCACAGCGACAGCGCCGCCTGCCGCACCGCCTCGCGCTCCGGGGCTCCACGCACCATGGCCGAGGCCTCGCGCAGCAGCCGCCCGGCGGGCGTGCCATCAGCCGCGCGCGCGGCCTGCGCCAGCAGCGGACCGGCCACCTGGTCGCGGCGCACCAGCGCCATCTCGGCCTGCGCGGCCAGCGTCACCACGCGCAGCCCGTCGGCCGTGCTCATGCCGCGCCCCCGTCGCCGAGCAGCCGCATGAGGTTGCCACCCAGCACGCCGCGCAGGGCCACCTCGTCCCACCCGGCCACCCGCGCGGCCGCGCCCACCAGGTGCAGCGCCTGCGCGTGGTCGCCGTAGGGCCGGTCCGACCCGAACACCACGCGCTCGGGCGGGATGGTGGCCAGGTCCGGCAGCGCGGCGATGGAGGTGTCGAACACCACATGCGGATACCTGGCCGCCACGGCGGCGAGGGACCGATGGTCGCCCCGCCCGCCGTGCGCCAGGATCACCCGGGCGGTGGGCACCTGCTCCAGCAGGGCGGCGAACGCGGGGCCAAGCGGCCGCGCCCCGAACCCCGCGTGGAACAGCACGGGCCAGCCCAGGTCGGCGGCGTGGCGCACCGCGTGCACGCAGGCATCCGACTCGGGTGCGAACCGCTGGGCCACCGGGTGCAGCTTGAGCCCCCGGGCGCCCCCCGCGTGGGCCCGGTCCATCGCCCGCTCGGCGCCCACGGCCGGGTCCACCCGGCAGAACGGGATGATGCGATCGGCGTGCGCGGCGGCGGCGTCCAGCACCCGCTGGTTGGCCTGCGAGAAGTCGCCTCCGGGCCCGGGCTCATCAGCCGGGAACGCCACCGCGGCGGCGATGCCGGCCGCGTCGAGGTCGGCCACCAGGTCATCCGCCGACAGCGCGTGGCCGTCGCGGTCCACCCCCAGGTGGCAGTGGGCGTCCACCACCCGGGCGCCCGCGGGGCGGCTCACCGACCGGAACGCCCACTGCTCGATGTCGCGCAGGGTGCCCACCTCGACCCCGGCTGCGCCGAGCACGGCGGCGTCCTGGCCGAGGAGGCGCCCGCTCAATGCGTGCGCGCCTCGAACGCCTCGAAGGCCTGGCGCATGTGGTGGGGCATGGGCGTGGGCCGCCCGCCGTCCCAGGAGTCCACGCCCACGATCACCGCCGCGGCGTCAGCCACGTGCAGGGCGCCATCGGCGTCCAGGCGCTCCAGCCGCGCCTCCATGGCATGACTGGTGGTGCCGATGCGGCCGAGGCGCACGAACACCTCCACGTCGTCATCGAACCTCAGCGGCGCGTGGTACGCGACCTCGAACGATCGGATGGCGAACAGGTGCCCCTCCTCACCGATGAGCGGTACCCCCGCGGCGCGGCGGTAGTCGATGATGGCGCGCTCCAGGTAGCGGCCGTAGCGCCCGAAGTACACGATGCCGCCGGCGTCGGTGTCGGCGAAGTCCACGCGCATGCGCGTGCTGAACCCGAAGGGCGGGTGCTCGTGGCTGCTAGCCGACGACACGGCTCTCGCCCCCGTCGATCATCACCGAGGCCCCGTTGATGAATGCCGCGCGGTCCGACGCCAGGAAGGCCACCAGGTCACCCACCTCGCCCGGGTCACCCACGCGCCCCGTGGGGTTCTGCGCCCCGCGGGCGGCGATCGCCACGTCCAGGTCGGGCTGCGCCGACAGCAGTTGGCGCATGCGGTCGGTGAGGATGGGCCCGGGCAGCACGTTGTTCACCGTCACGCCGTCCTCGGCTACCTCGCGCGCCAGGGTGCGCACCGCGCCGGCCACCCCGGCCCGCGTGGCGTTGGAGAGCGCCAGGCCGTCGATGACCTCGCGCACCGACGTGCTGGTGATGGTGACGATGCGGCCCCACCCCCGCTCGCGCATCCCCGGCAGCGCCGCGCGGATGAGCCGCACCGTGCCCAACAGGTTCTGCTGCACGGCCAGGTCCCAGCCATCGTCGTCGGCATCCACGAACCGCCCCGGCGGGGGGCCGCCCGCATTGGCCACCACGATGTCCACCGGGCCGGCGACGGCCTGGGCGCGCGCCACGGCATCGGCCGGGCCCAGCGGGTCGGCCATGTCCACAACGATCCCCTCGGCGGTGGCGCCGGCCGCGCGGAGTTGCGCCACGGCGGCATCCACGCCCTCGGCCCCGCGTGCGCCCACCACCACGGTGGCGCCCTCGCGCGCCAGCGACTCGGCGGCCGCGCGCCCGATGCCCCTGCTCCCCCCCGTGACGAGCGCGATGCGCCCCGCGATGCCCAGCTCCACCCGTTCCTCCCCGATGCCCCGGGCAACGCCGCGGGTTCCGTCACCATATAGATGCATGGCCAGCACCCAGATCATCGCGCAGCTCGTGGGAGTGGTGGGCATCGGCCTGCTCCTCTCGTCCACGTTCATGCGGCGCCGCGCCCTTCTGCTGGGGCTGGACGCCGCGGGGTCGCTGGTGATGGGCATCCACTGGGCCCTGCTGGGCGCCACGGCCGGGGTGGCGATAAGCGTGGTGGTGGCGGCCATGGACCTGGCGGGCACGGATGCGCGCAACCCGCGCGGGCGCGCGGTGATCTGGGCCAGCATCCCGGTCACCGCCATCCTCCTGGTGGTGCTGTGGAGCGGCCCCATGGACCTCCTCGCCGGCCTGGGCCTGCTGGGCATCGCCATGTCGCGCCTGTCGCCGGGCCAGATACGCCTGCGTGCGCTGGCCATCGCGGCCAGCGTGCCGTGGATCGCCTACGGCATCGTGCTCATGTCCATTCCCCAGGTGGTCTTCAGCGCCGCATACATGGTGGCCATGGGCGTGAGCATCGCCCGGATCCGCCGGGGCAACTGGCGCGCCCGCGCATCCGCCGAGAATCGGGCTATCCTTCCCGCCGATGGCCCCTAAGAAGAAGAAGCCCAAGCGCGCCGGAGGACGTCGCGCCAACTACGCGCCGCTGGCCCACACCGTGGGCGTGCGCCGCTTCTTCCCCTACGGCTGGATCATGTGGGTGGGCTGGATCATGTTCGGCCTGCTGGCCGCGGGCATGTTCGTGGAGATCTTCGTGGCCGCCATCGCGGCCAGCGAGCGCGGCTACTGGGGCGACGTGGTGGGCGCCGTCATCATGACGAGCCTCGCCGGCTGGATGTTCTGGCTGTTCGGGACCAGCCGCCTCAAGGACCTCTAGGACTCCTCGTCCTCCACCACCAGGGCGCCGCACGCGGCATCGCCCTGGGCCATCGACCGGGCGCCCGCCAAGGTGGCGTCGGGGTTGAACGCCGACAGCACTCCCCGCCAGATGGCGCGGTCAAGGCCGCACACCCGCTGGGGGTCAACCTTGGCCATCTCCTCGAACGGGCACATGCGCGCCGTGAACCCGCCCCCCTCGGACTCCGTGGCGCCGAACCCGAAGCGCGTGAGCACGCCCACCACGCCGGTGACGGCGTCGGTGGTGGTGGCATACGACGGACTGCGGCCGGCCTGGCGCTCGGCTTCGCCCAGCTCGCGGCCGAACTCGTAGCCCACCCGCTCCAGCACCTCCTGCGGGTCCTCGCCCGAGCGGTCGCTCATGGCCTTGAGCAGCAACTCGGCAAGGAGGTCGTAGTGCTTCACGTTGAGCCGTGAGTCCTCCTCGGACTCGGCCAGGGCGTAGAGCTTGGCCGGGCGGCCCGCGCCCGGGCCGGTACGCCCGGTGCGCCGCTGGAACTCGGCGCGCAGGAAGCCCTGCTCCACCAGCTTGTCCAGGTGGAAGCCCGCCAGCCTGCGGGTGATGCCCACGGCCTCCGCCACGTCGTCCTTGCCCATGAGCTCGCCGGCCTCGCGCACGGTGAAGAACACCCGCCGACGCGTGGGATCGCCCAGCGCGGCGACCATGCGCTGGATCTCCTGCTCGTCGTCAGGGAGATGTGCGAGATCGGTGCCCACGACGCACAGGATACGACGCCCCGCCCCGAGCGCGAAAAGTGCGGTAACCCGCCCCGATGGCGGTTGATAATTCGGGAAATGCACGTAACCTATAGACCGTTCGACGGCCACCCCGAAGGAGCGTCCGAATTGTCGACGGCAAAGCCCGAGATCGACATCGACACCACATACAAGTTCGGCTGGCACGACCCGGCCAACTATGTGTTCGAGCCCAAGAAGGGGCTCAATGCCGACATCGTCCGCGAGATCTCCATGATCAAGGGCGAGCCGGAGTGGATGACCAAGTTCCGCCTGCGCTCGCTGGAGATCTTCGAGAGCCGCGAGATCCCCGACTGGGGCGGCGACCTCTCGGAGCTCGACTACCAGGACATCTACTACTACATCAAGGCCGCCGAGGAGCAGGGGCGCTCCTGGGACGAGGTGCCCGACGACATCCGCAAGACCTTCGACCGCCTGGGCATCCCCGAGGCCGAGCAGAAGTTCCTGGCCGGCGTGTCTGCGCAGTACGAGTCAGAGGTGGTGTACCACTCGATCCGCGAGGACCTCGAGGAGAAGGGCGTCATCTTCTGCGACACCGACACCGCCCTGCGTGAGCACGAGGACCTGTTCCGCGAGCACTGGGCCACGGTGATCCCGCCCGGTGACAACACCTTCGCGGCGCTCAACTCGGCCGTGTGGTCGGGGGGCTCATTCATCTGGGTGCCGGAGGGCGTGCAGGTGGAGATCCCGCTGCAGGCCTACTTCCGCATCAACGCCGAGAGCATGGGCCAGTTCGAGCGCACGCTCATCATCTGCGAGCCGGGCTCGTACGTGCACTACGTGGAGGGCTGCACCGCCCCCACCTACTCGGCCGACTCGCTGCACTCCGCGGTGGTGGAGATCATCGTGAAGAAGGGTGCGCGCTGCCGCTACTCCACCATCCAGAACTGGTCGAACAACGTCTACAACCTGGTCACCAAGCGGGCGGTGGCGCACGAGGACGCCGTGATGGAGTGGATCGACGGCAACCTGGGCAGCAAGCTCACCATGAAGTACCCCGCCGTGTGGATGGTGGGCCCGCGCGCCCGGGGCGAGGTGCTGTCGGTGGCCATGGCCGGTGAGGGAATGCACCAGGACGCCGGCGCCAAGATGGTGCACGTGGCGCCCGACACCTCCAGCACCATCGTGAGCAAGTCCATCTCGCAGGGCGGCGGGCGCACCAGCTACCGCGGCCTGGTGAAGGTGGAGCCGGGTGCCCGCCGCGTGAAGGCGTCGGTGGTGTGCGACGCGCTGCTGCTGGACGAGGACAGCCGCTCGGACACCTACCCCTACATGGACATCCAGGAGGAGGACACCTCCATCGGCCACGAGGCCACCGTGAGCAAGGTGGCCGATGACCAGGTCTTCTACCTCATGAGCCGCGGGCTCAGCGAGGAGGAGGCCATGGCCATGATCGTGCGCGGGTTCATCGAGCCCATCGCCAAGGAGCTCCCCATGGAGTACGCCGTGGAGCTGAACCGCCTGATCGAGCTGCAGATGGAGGGCTCCATTGGGTAGCGCGCCGGGCTGGGCGACAGAGGCCCGCGACCGGGCCGCCGCCGCACTGGCGGAGATGCCCCAGCTCACCGGCACCGAGGAGGAGTGGCGCTTCACCCCCCCGGCGGACCTGGGCATGAACGGCGACACCGCCACCGGCGGGGCGGCCAGCGGCGAGGTGTCGCTGCCCGCCACCGCGGGCCGGGCGGCACGCCTGGCGTTCATCGACGGCACCCCCGCACCGGCCGAGGCCATCGACCTCCCCGAGGGGGTCATCGTGGCCGAGCTGGGCGAGGCCCTGGCCACGCACGAGGACCTGGTGTGCGACCGCCTGTACTCGCTGGCGGGCTTCGATGACCGCCCCGGCGCCGTCAACGCCGCCGGCTGGGACGCCGGCACGTTCGTCTACGTGCCCCGCGGCGTGCAGGTGGAGCTTCCCGTGGAGGCCATCCTCACGGCCACCGGGGCCACCGGCCGCGTGTTCGGCCGCACCCTCGTGGTGGTGGAGGAGGGCGCCAAGGCCACGGTGATCGACCGCTATCTCTCGCCCGACCTCGATGGCGCGGTACACGCATCCACGGTGGTGGAGCTGTTCGTGGCCGATGGCGGCGAGCTGGAGCACGTGTCGGTGATCAACTGGGGCCGCGGGGTGCGCCACCAGGCCACCATCCGCGCCGCGGCGGGCAAGGACGCCCGCGTGCGGTCGGTCAACGTGACCCTGGGCGGCGACGTGGTGCGCGTGGAACCCACCATGTACTGCCGCGGCACGGGCTCGGACGCCCGCGCGCTGGGGCTGTACTTCGCCACCGGCTCGCAGCACTTCGAGCACCGCGTGGTATCGCGCCACGAGGCACCGCAGGCGTATTCCAACCTGCTCTACAAGGGCGCCATCCAGGACACCGCCCACACGGTGTTCTTCGGCAACCTGGTGGTGCCCCCGGGCGCCCCGGGCACGGACGCCTACCAGACCAACCGCAACCTCATCCTCAACGAGGGGGCGCGCGCCGACACCATCCCGTTCCTGGAGATCGAGACGGCCGAGGTGAAGTGCTCGCACGCGGGCGCGGTGAGCCGCGTGGACGACGAGCACCTCTTCTACCTGATGAGCCGCGGCGTGCCGAAGCTGGAGGCGAAGCACCAGATCGTCTACGGGTTCTTCCAGGAGGTACTGGACGAGATCTCGTTCGACGAACTGCGCGAAGAGCTTTCGGCCGCAGCGCGCGCAAAGGTGCGATGAGCCTCGTGGACGTCATGTCGGTGGACGACATCCCACCCGGCACCATGGCCCGCGTGGAGGTGGAGGGCACCCCGGTGTGCCTTGCCAACGTGGACGGCATGCTGCATGCCGTGCACGACACCTGCACGCACGGCATGGCGTCGCTCAGCGCCGGCTGGCTCGACCCCGACCTGGGGCGCGTGGAGTGCCCGCGCCATGGCGCCTACTTCCGCCTGTCCGACGGCGCGGCGCTCACCCCGCCCGCCACCGCCACCCTGCCAGTGTTTCCGGTGGAGGTGCGCGAGGGCCGCGTGCTCGTGGGCACCGACCCCAGCATCCCGCATCCGTTCGACACCCCGTAACCCGAAGGAGAACCGCTTCCGTGGCTGACCCCATCCTGAAGATCGAGGGCCTCGAGGTGGCCGTCGAGGACACGCCCATCCTGAAGGGCGTCAACCTCGAGATCCCCCAGGGCGAGGTGCACGCGCTCATGGGCCCCAATGGCTCGGGCAAGAGCACCCTTGCCTATGCCCTGGCCGGCCACCCGCGGTACGAGATCACCGGCGGATCGGTGTTCTTCGACGGCAAGGACCTGGCCGAGATGGAGGCCGACGAGCGGGCCCAGGCCGGCCTGTTCCTGGCTATGCAGTACCCGGTGGAGGTGCCGGGCGTGTCGGTGATGAACTTCCTGCGCAGCGCGGTCAACGCCGTGCGCGGCGAGGAGATCCCGGTGCGGGAGTTCGCCAAGCTCTTCAAGGAGAAGAGCGACCTGCTCAAGTTCGACCCGTCGTTCGCCGACCGGTACCTGAACGAGGGCTTCTCGGGTGGCGAGAAGAAGCGCCACGAGATCCTGCAGATGGCCCTGCTGGAGCCCAAGTTCGCCATCCTCGACGAGACCGACTCGGGGCTCGACGTGGACGCCCTGCGCATCGTGTCGGAGGGCGTCAACGCCCAGCGCGGTCCCGACCTGGGCGTGCTCATCATCACGCACTACACGCGCATCCTGAACTACATAAAGCCCGACGTGGTGCACGTGATGTTCGAGGGCCGCATCGTCAAGACGGGTGGGCCCGAGCTGGCCGAGCAGCTGGAGGCCGAGGGCTACGTGGGCTTCGGGTCGGCCGAGCCGGCCTCGGCGCCCCGCTAGGAGCCGCATGGGGACCTCCGCGCACACCGCGCTCGACGCCCGCGCGCTGCGCGCGGAGTTCCCCATCCTCGCTGCCCCACGCCCCGGCGGCGGGCAGCTTCACTACCTCGACTCGGCGGCCACGTCGCAGAAGCCCCAGCGGGTGCTGGACGCCATGGATGCCTACTACCGCGAGGCCAACGCCAACGTGCACCGGGGCGTGTACGAGCTGGCGGCCGAGGCCACGGAGCGGTTCGAGGCCGGTCGCGACGCCGTGGCCCGCCTGGTGAACCACCCCCGCGAAGCCACGGTGCTCACCAAGAACGCCACCGAGGCCATCAACCTGGTGGCGTGGGCCTGGGGCGCCCGCGAGCTCAGCGATGGCGACGAGGTGCTGGTGACGATGATGGAGCACCACTCCAACACCGTGCCCTGGCAGCTGGTGGCGCAGATGACCGGCGCGGTGGTGCGCTTCTGCCCCGTCACCCCCGAGGGCGAGATCGACATGGACGCCATGCGCGCCATGATCGGGCCGCGCACCCGCATGGTGGCGGTGGTGCACGTGTCCAACACGCTGGGCACCATCAACCCGGTGCGGGAGATCGTGGCCATGGCGCACGAGGCGGGCGCGCTCACCCTGGTGGATGCCACCCAGAGCGTGCCCCACATGCCCGTGGACGCCGCGGCCATCGGCAGCGACTTCCTGGCGTTCACCGGCCACAAGATGTGCGGGCCCACCGGCATCGGCGTGCTGGCGGCCACGCCCGAGCGGCTGCGGGCCATGGAGCCATTCCTGGGCGGCGGCGAGATGATCTCGGACGTCACCACCGAGGGGTCCACGTGGAACGACATCCCGTGGAAGTTCGAGGCCGGCACCCCGCCCATCGCCGAGTCGGTGGGCCTGGGCGAGGCCGTGCGGTTCCTGGAGGAGCTGGGGCCTGATCGCATCCGCGCCCACGAAAGGCACCTGGCGCAGCAAATGCTGGACGCCCTCGATGAGGTGCCTGGCGTCACGGTATTCGGCCCGCGCCAGGTGGAGCGCCGCGGGGCGGCGGTGAGCTTCTCCCTGGACGGCGTGCACCCGCACGACATCGGCCAGTTCCTCGACAGCAAGGGCGTGTGCGTACGTGCCGGCCACCACTGCACCAAGCCGCTCATGAGGCACCTGGGAGTACAGAGCACGGCGCGCGCCAGCGCGTACCTGTACACCACCGAGGACGACATCCTGGCGCTGCAATCTGCGCTGGCCGAGTGCCGCCAGTGGTTCGGGGTGGCCTGATGGGCGGGCTCGACGACCTCTACCAGCAGCTCATCCTGGACCACTACCGCAGCCGTCGCGGGCGGGGGCGCATCGAGGGCGCGTCGGCGTCGGTGCACGAGAACAACCCCGTATGCGGGGACGAATGCTTCCTGGACATCCTCGTGGAGGACGGCCGCATCGCCGACATCCGGGCCGATGGCGACGGCTGCTCCATCTCGCAGGCCGCGGCGTCGATGCTGACCGAGGTGGCCCGCGGCAAGGACCTGGACGAGGCCCTGGACCTGGTGGAGCACTTCCGCCTGATGATGCACGGCGACGCCGAGCCCGACGAGGACCTGCTGGGCGACGCCGTGGCCCTGGAGGGCGTGGCCCGCTACCCGGTTCGCGTGAAGTGCGCGCTGCTGTCGTGGCTGGCGCTGCGTGATTGCATTGCCGAATACCGCGAGACCACCGCGATGGGAGGACGATGATGGTTGGCCAGGACGAGATCCGCGAGGCGATGAAGCAGGTGGACGACCCCGAACTGGGCATCAACGTGGTGGACCTGGGGCTTCTCTACGACATCGGCGTGGACGCGGCCACCGGGAAGGTGGACCTGCAGATGACGCTCACCTCCATGGGCTGCCCGCTCACCGAGCAGATCATCGCCGACGTGCGCAAGTACGTGGAGCCGCTCGATGGCGTCACGTCGGTGGACGTGAACTGGGTGTGGGACCCGCCGTGGGGCCCCGACAAGATGACCGACGACGGCAAGCTGATGATGAAGGTCATGGGATATGGCTGATCAGGCCGCGCCGGAGCGCCCGCTCACCCTCGAGGAGAAGAAGGCCGCCGCCCGCGAGCGCGCGAGAGCCGCGCGCGAGGCACAGCAGCAGGGCGCCGGCGCCGGCCTGGAGGTCACCGACGCCGCCGCGCAGTACATCGCCCAGTGCGCCGACCGCGAGGGCATGGCGCACGCGGTGCGCCTGCGCATCCACGCGGGTGGGTGCTCGGGCCTTGAGTACTCCATCGATCTGGTGGCCCAGGGGGAGCAGGCCGAGCCCTCGGAGCGCGTGATCGAGAGCAACGGGGTCACCGTGTTCCTCGACCTCAAGAGCGCCATCTACGTGAGCGGGTCGGTCATCGACTACACCACCTCGCTCATGCGTCGCGGCTTCGTGATCAAGAACCCCAACGCCACCAGCACGTGCTCGTGCGGCGATTCCTTCGGGGTGTGAGATGAGCAGGTTCAGGCAGGGACTGGAGCTGGCCGGCGTGAGCTGGCGCACCATCGTGAACGATCGCTCGCTCGCGGTGTTCCCCGTGCTGGGGGCCATCTCGGCCGTGGCGCTGACCGCGGCCTTCGTGATCCCCGGGCTGTTCCTGGTGGCCGACGAGGCCGCGAGCACGGCCCTCATGGTCACCGGCATCGTGCTGTTCGCCATCGCCGCCTACCTGGCGGCGTTCGTGGGGATCTTCTTCTCGGTGGCGCTGGCGTCATGCGCCAACCGGTCGCTGCAGGGCGAGGACACCACCGTGCGGCAGGGCATCGCCGCGGCGCGCGAGCGCATCCCGCAGATCGCGGGCTGGGCGCTGGTCACCACCACGGTCAACCTCATCCTGAGGGCCATCGAGGCGCGCTTCCAGGGCGTGGGCGGCGCCATCGTGTCGGCGCTCGGCGGCCTGGCATGGGCGCTGGTCACGTTCCTCGCCGTGCCGGTCATCGCCTTCGAGGGCACGGGACCCCTGCAGACCCTCAAGCGCTCATCGGGGCTGTTCCGCCAGCGGTGGGGCCAGCAGGTGGTGGGCCTGGGCGTCACCACCGGCGTGGTGGCGTTGTTCGGGATCCTCCCGGGCATCGCCATGCTGTTCTTCGGCATCGCCATCGCGCCGTCCATCGGGGGCTTCGTGCTCATCGTCATCGGCGCGCTGGCCATCATCGTGGCGTCCATCCTGTCGGCCACGCTGTCGCAGGTGCTGGCCGTGGCGCTGTACCGCTTCGCCGCGGACGGCGTGGCCGTGGGCCCCTTCACCGAGGAGCAACTGCAGTCCGTGGTGCGCCCCCGCCGCGGTCGCGGCGAGGCCTCGCCTATCTGACGGGCACGGCCACGCCCTCGGATGCACCGGCCCCCGGCCGGTCCTCCACGGGCGTGGCGCCCAGCAGAAGCACTCCCGCGGCGGGCACGTGCCCCGTGGCCTGCGTGGCCGCCACGTAGGCCCGCGGCACCGACGCGTTGCGCTGCCAGGCGATGAGGTACGGGTATGGGTTGACGCTGTCGCCGCCCCCGGGGTGGATCTCGAAGTGCAGGTGCGGCGGCGTGGTGATGGCCTGCCCGGTGTTCCCCAGGAAGGCGATCACCTGACCGGCGCGCACGCGCACGCCGTCGGCCATGCCCGGCGCATAGGCCGAGAGGTGCGCGTAGTAGTACTCGTGGCCGGCATCGTCGGTGAGCCACAGGCGGTTGCCGCCCAGCGTATTGACCCCCACCTTCGACAGCACTCCGTCGGCCACCGCCACGATGGGCGTGCCCATGGGCCCGAACAGGTCGTTGCCCTGGTGCCAGCCGGTGCCCGCGCGCGGCGCGCCGTAGTCGTCGGAGAACGACACCCCGTCGCCCAGCACGGGGAACGCATAGCCCTGCGTGGACGGCGCCCCCACGGCCGTGCCCGGGTCCTGGCGGGGCAGGCCCAGCGACGGGGACGCCCCCGCCGACGCGGACGGGGCCACGTAGGTGCCCCCGGACGAGGTGCCGGGGGAGATGGCGGGCGCCGCAGGCGCCACGGGGAGCGCGCGGCCCGGGGTGGGGGCGATTGCCCCATCCGCCGACGGCGTGGCGGCGCCGGGGGCCGACGGCGCGCTGCCCGGGTCGGGGGACGGCGCGTCGGGGATGGTGACGCCGGTGGTGGCCTCCACGCGCCCCAGCACCACCTGGGTTCCGGGGGCCAGCCCGGTGGACGGGTCGGCCACCTCGATGCGCAGGGCATTGGCCGTGACCTCCCCCGCCTGCACCAGCCGCTCCACCAGCACCATGGTGCCCACGCCGGGGATCTCCACCGGCGAACCCGGTGACTCCTCGATGGGCCGGCCGTCCACCACCACGTCGGCCGACCACTCGGTGACCCCCGCGGTGGTGCCGGCCGGGGTGGTGTCGGACCGCACGCCCACGCTGAGCGAGTTGACCACCACGCGACCACCCAGGAGGGTCACGCCAGAGGCCCGGGCGGTGGCGGCGGCCAGTTGCCCGCTCCCGCGGGGGCCCGCCGTGGCGCGCACCGACACGGTGCCTCCCGATGCCACAGCACCGCGCAGCGTGCCCTGCGCAGTGCGCACCGGGGCACGGGGCCCGGCCAGGGCGCTCGCCGCATTGCCCCCGGGCAGGATGGCTCCGATGGCGCGGGCGGAGGGGTCGGCGGCCGTGGGCGCCACGGCCGCCGATGCGCCCACCAGCGCGCCGGTGGCGATTGCGCAGGCCAGCAGGGCTTTGCGGGCTCCGGACACGACCCCGATTGTGGCCCCGTGCCCGGACGGGGTCAACGCGAAATGCGCAGACGTGTCATCTGCAACCGCGATTTCCCTGCACAGGCACGTTTCATGAAAAGGTCGGAGGCCGTGCGGCACCCCAACGCCACATCCATCCGCCGTGCCCTGGTGGCACTTGTCGCGGGCAGCGCCCTTGCCATGGGCGTGGGCGCCCCCACCCAGGCACTGGCCGACCCCGCGTCGGTGGCGTCCAAGAAGCGCGAGGTCCGCGCGCTGAAGGCCCGCCTCGCGCAGGTGGAGGACCGCGTGTCGGTGGTGGCCGAGCGCTACAACGGCGCCAAGTGGCGCCTCTCGGTGATCCAGGGGCGCCTCGACAAGAACCAGAAGGCCCTCGAGAAGGCCATCAAGGACCTGCAGGTGTCGCAACGCATCCTGGGCGACCGCCTGGATGCGCTGTACCGCCGCCCCGACCCCAGCCTGGTGGAGGTGCTGGTGTCCAGCGGCAGCCTGACCGACGCCATGAGCGAGATGGAGGGCATCGAGCGCGCCGGCGGCGAGGACGCCCAGGTGGTGGGCAAGGTGCGCCGCTACCGCGACCGCACCCGCCGCGTGCGCGTGGAGCTGGCCAAGGACCGCGAGGCCGCCTCCGTGCAGGTGCGCAAGGCCGAGGCCGAAAAGGCACGCGTCACCGCCCTGCTGGCCGAGCGACAGCGGATGCTGCAGAGCGCGCGCGCCGACCTGCGTCGTGCCATCCAGCAGGAGCGTGCACGGCGCGCCGCGCAGGCCAGGTCGCTGGCGTCGTCCGGCTACACGCCGTTCAACGGCCCTCTCCCTGAGGGGGCGGGCAATGCCGAGGCGGCGCGCATCGCGCTGTCGTTCCAGGGCGTGCCCTATGTGTGGGGCGGCGAGTCGCCCTCGGGCTTCGACTGCTCGGGCCTGGCCACCTACGCCTATCGCCAGATCGGCAAGTCGGTGCCGCACTACACCTACGCCATCTGGGGCCAGTTCCCGCAGGTGCCGTACGACCAGTTGCAGCCCGGTGACATGGTGTTCTTCAGCGGCCTTGGCCACATGGGCATCTACATCGGGGGCGGCAACTTCGTCCACGCCCCCCGCACGGGTGACGTCGTCAAGGTGTCATCGATGGCCAGCCGCTCCGGCAACTACGTGGGCGCCGTACGACCCTGATCACGCGGCGGGGCCCCGGGGCACGCGTACAATTGCGGCGTCCCTACGGAGGTGCCCCATGTGCGTCGTGTGCCAGAACGTCCCCGCGGTGATGACCGGTCTCTCCGGCGCGGGCCTCATGGTCCGGGCGGCCATCCGCCGCTCGCGCGCACCGCGCGACCAGACCGCCTGCGCGCAGCCGGTGGCCATGCCCGCATCCACCGCGGTGGTGCCCTCCACGGCGGCGGCCCCGCACTCCCCCACGCCGGTCGGCGCCCGCTAGCGCGTGCTGCCCGAGCTGGGGTCCATCGGGCCCATCACCTTCTATTCGTTCGGCCTCATGATCGCCGTGGCGGTCGTGGTGGCCGCGGTGTTCCTGGCCATCGACCTGCGCCAGCGCGGCTACGACCCCTCATGGGCCATCGAGGTGGCGTTCGCCGCCGGCCTGGGCGGGTTCATCGGGGCCCGCATCTACTACCTGGTCGAGAACTGGGGCGAGCCCGGCCTGGGGCTGTTCTCCACCACCGGCATCGTGTGGTACGGCGGGGTGGCCGGCGGGTTCATCGGCGTGATCCTGTGGTCGGTGTGGCGGCGCATCCCGCTGGGCATCACCGCCAACATGGTGGCCGCGCCCCTGGCCCTGGGCTACGCCATCGGGCGCATCGGGTGCCAGCTGGCCGGTGACGGCGACTACGGCGACCTCACCTCGCTGCCCTGGGGCATGGCGTACCCCGAGGGCACGGTTCCCACCACGGACATCGTGCACCCCACCCCGGTGTACGAGACGCTGGCAAGCCTGGTCATCTTCTGGATCCTGTGGCGCATGCGCGGCCGGCTGCCCGCCCCGTGGGCGCTGTTCGGCCTCTACCTTCTGCTGGCCGGCCTGGAGCGGTTCCTGGTGGAGTTCGTGCGCGCCACGCCCATCGTGGGGGGCGGGCTCACCACCGCGCAGATCATCTCCCTGGCCATCATGGCCATCGGGGCCGTGCTGGTGTG
>JADHKZ010000093.1 GCA_016780995.1 Thermoleophilia bacterium
CCGAGACCGGTCGCCTGTCGTCCACCAATCCCAACCTGCAGAACATCCCGGTGCGCACCGAGGCCGGGCGGGAGATCCGCGATGCCTTCGTGGCGGGCCCCGGCTACGTGCTGATGAGCTGCGACTACTCGCAGGTGGAGCTGCGCATCCTTGCCCACTGCTCCGGCGAGCCCGCGCTGCGGGATGCCTTCGCGGAGGGCCGCGACGTGCACGCTGCCACCGCCGCCGAGGTGTTCGGCGTGCCGCTCGAGGGCATGGACCGCGACGTGCGCGACCGGGCCAAGGCCGTGAACTTCGGGATCATCTACGGCATCTCCGACTTCGGGCTGTCGGAGCAGCTGGGGATCCCGCGCTCGGACGCGCGGGAATACATCGAGGCATATCTGGCCCGCTACCCCCGCGTGGGGGCATTCGTGGCCTCCACCATCGCGCAGGCCACCGAGGATGGCTTCGTCACCACCCTCCTCGGGCGGCGCCGTGCCATCCCCGAGCTCACGGCCCGCACCCAGCAGCAGCGCCAACTGGGCGAGCGGCTGGCCGTGAACACCGTGATCCAGGGCACGGCGGCCGACATCATCAAGATCGCCATGATCCGCGCGCATGCCGCGCTGGCCGCCTCGGGCACCGGCGCGCGACTGGTGCTGCAGATCCACGACGAGTTGCTGGTGGAGTGCCCTCCCGGCCAGGAGGACGCGGTGCGCGAGCTGGTGGTGCAGGCGATGGGCGGCGCCTACGAGCTGGACCCGCCGCTGGCCGTGGACGTGGGCGTCGGGCCCACGTGGCTGCAGGCTAAGGCGTGACCTGGGACCCACCGGCGCCGGAGCCCGGCCTGGACCCCTACCGGGTGCTCGAGGTGCACCCGGAGGCGCGACCCGAGGTGATCGAGGCGGCATTCTCTGTGTTGCGGGAGATCGCCTGTGCCGACGAGGAGGGGGGTGGGCCCCTGCTGGTGCGCATCACATGGGCCCGCCGGGTGCTGCTGGGACCCTGAATTGCCCTAGTATCCCCGCTTCCGCGAAAACGACGGGGCGGCAGCGCATGCGCTCTCGCCCCATGTGCAAGGACAACCACACGACATGAGCACCACCGAAGAGGTCACGATCATCGACCTGGAGACCCCGGTCTTCACGCTGGACGGCCCCGAGTACATCGAGGTCGACGGCAAGCAGGTCCCCAACTACGACATCACCATCCCCGAGTTCGGCGAGGGGGACGTGGTCACGGGGCGGGTCGTCCGGATCGACAAGGACGAGGTGCTCGTGGACATCGGCTACAAGAGCGAGGGAGTGATCCCGCTCAACGAGCTGAGCATTCGCAAGTCCGTGAACGTGGACGACGAGGTGCAGCTGGGCGAGATGATCGACGCCCTCGTGATGCAGAAGGAGGACCAGGACGGCCGCCTGATCCTGTCCAAGAAGCGGGCCCGCTTCGAGAAGGCCTGGAAGCGCATCGAGGCCGCCTCCACGGCCGGCGAGACGGTGGAGGGCACGGTCATCGAGGTGGTCAAGGGCGGCCTCATCCTCGACCTGGGCGTGCGCGGCTTCCTGCCGGCATCACTGGTGGACATCCGCCGGGTGCAGGACCTCGACGAATTCATGGGCCAGAAGCTCGAGTGCAAGGTCATCGAGCTCAACCGCAGCCGCAACAACGTGGTGCTCAGCCGCCGCGCCGTGCTGGAGCACGAGCGCCGCGAGGTGCGCCAGCGCATCCTCGACGAGCTCGAGCCCGGCAAGGTGGTGGAGGGCACCATCTCCAACATCGTCGACTTCGGGGCGTTCGTGGACCTCGACGGCATCGACGGCCTCATCCACATCTCGGAGCTCTCGTGGAGCCACGTCAACCACCCGTCCGAGGTGCTGAACGTGGGCGAGAAGGTCAACGTGAAGGTGCTCGACATCGATCGCGAGCGCCAGCGAATCTCGCTGGGCCTCAAGCAGACCCAGGCCGACCCGTGGCAGAGCGTCATCGAGACGTACCAGATCAACGACATCGTCCCCGGCAAGGTCACCAAGGTGGTCACCTTCGGCGCCTTCGTGGAGATCCACGCCGGAGTGGAGGGCTTGGTGCACATCTCCGAGCTCGCCGACCACCACGTGGAGAACCCGCGCGAGGTGGTCAACCAGGGCGACCAGCTCGAGGTGCGCATCATCGAGATCGATCCCGAGCGCCGCCGCCTGTCGCTGTCGCTGAAGCGCGTGACCCCGGCGCCCGAGGGCTACGAGCCCCCGGTGTCGGCCTACGACGAGCCGGGCGTCAACCTGGAGGGCGAGGGCGAGCCCGAGGCCTGAGCCCGGGGCGCCCGCGCCGGTCCGCCTCGGACTCACCGGGGGGATCGGCGCGGGCAAGTCCGCCGCCCTCGAGGCGTTCGCGCGCCACGGCGCGGCCGTGCTGTCGTCCGACGACGTGGTGCACGCTCTCTACCGCGACCCCGAGGTCGTGCGGGCCGTGCGGGATCGCTTCGGCGATCAGGTGCTGGCGCCTGACGGGGCGATCGACCGTGGCCTGCTGGGGCCGCGTGCATTTAACGAGGACGGCGGCATCGAGTTCCTCGAGCGGCTCCTGCACCCGCGCATCGGGGCGTGGCGGGAGCGCTGGGTGCGGGAGCAGGCAGCGGCCTCGCCGGCGCCCCCCGCCGTGGTGTGCGAGGTCCCGCTCCTCTTCGAGGTGGGGTTGGCGGATGCCTTCGATGCGGTCATCGTGGTGACGGCACCGGAGCACGTGCGGCGCGCGCGTGTGGAGGCACGGGGGCAGTCGTTCGACGACCGGCGCGCGCGCCAGTGGGATGAGGACGCCAAGGTGGCCGCCGCCGACATGGCGTTCTCCAATGATCGTGACCTCGCCGCCCTCGACGACTTCGTGGCGGGCGTGCTCGGGCGCTACGCAGGGGCGGGGGCCGGTGGCACGGCGTAGGCGCCGCAGCCGCCGGGCCCGGCGGCTGCTGGCACTGCTGGTGCTCGCGGGCGCCCTGGTGGCGGTGGGCCTGGCGGTGCACCAATCGATGCCCGGGTGGTACGCCCGCCTGTGGTACCCGCTGGAGCACGATGCGGCCATCAATCGCGATGCGGGCCTGAATGGGCTGGACCCCGCGCTGGTGGCCGCGGTGGCCTGGAGGGAGAGCGGGTTCGACGCCGGAGCCACCTCTCCGCGCGGGGCCGAGGGGCTCATGCAGGTGCTGCCCTCCACGGCGCGCTTCATCGAGGGGCAGCCCGACCCACCCCCCGGCCGGGCGGTGGACATCCGGGACCCCGAGGTGAACATCAGCTACGGGTCCTGGTACCTGCGGTACCTGCTCGACCGGCACTCCGGTTCCGTGCCCGCCGCCCTGGCGGCCTACAACGCCGGCCCCGACAACTTCCGCAAGTGGCGCGAGGCGGCCATCGCGCGCGGCGCCGAGTTGCGCCTGCCGGACGACATCCCCTTCGATGAGACACGCCAGTACGTGACCGACGTGATGAATGCCTGGCCCATCTATCGCGAGGCCTACGGCGACCGCCTGGGCGCCGCGTCGGGCTAGGCCGACACCACCACGTTCCAGGGGAGCGCGCGCCAGTCGGTGATGAGCCCCGCCTCGTAGTACGGGTCGCGCAGCACGTACTCGCCCACCTCCTCGGCCGGGCAGGGGGCGAACACGATCGCCGCACCGGTGACGGGGTCACCCAGCGCCCCGGCCATCACCACGCGCCCCTCGTCCGCCAGGCGCTGCAGGTTGGCCAGGTGGGCGTCGCGGTAAGGTGCGCGCCGTTCGAGGATGTCCTCGACGTAGTCGTACATCAGCAGGATGTGGCTCGCGGCGTCCATGGGGTTCCTCCTGTCGCAGGCGGCGCATCCTCCCACATGGTCCAGGAGAGCGCATGCCAGGGCAGGCGGGCGAGGGGATACCGGAGGACGTCACCAGCGCGTCGCTGTGCGATGCCATGGCCAGGCGGCACGCGCACCGCTGCCACGCGATAGGGCTGGTGCCAGCGCGCGCGGGGCAGGTGACCGCAGGCCCCGCCGCCACCATCCGCTTCGGGCCCCGCAGGGCCGACCTGCCAGACCACGACCTGGCCGCGGCCGCAGAGCGCGCCTTGGCCGACGTGCCCGACGGAGGGGTGGTGGTCATCGCCGCGCCGGACGCTCCCGGGGAGGCCGTGGCCGGGGGCAAGAAGCTGGCGGCCCTTGAGGAACTCGGCGCCGCGGCCGTGGTGGCGTGGGGCGCGATCCGCGATCGTGCGGAGGCTGCGCACTACGCCATGGGGGTATGGGCCCTGGGCGAGACACCCCGCGCCAGCGGCGACCTGCTGCAGGTCATCGAGGTGGGTGGGGTGATCACGTTCGGCGGGCTCACGGTGACCTCCGGGGATTGGGTGTACGTGGACGACGCCGGCCTCATCGCCGTGCCGTGGGAGGAGCGTCAGCAGGTCATCGATGACGCGCGCGCCATCGAGGCCGCCGACGCCGACGCGGTGCGCCGCATCCGCGGCGGATGAGCCCCTAGGCGGGGAGCACCCCGGTGCGCACCCAGTGCTCGACCACGCGCCGGATGTAGGCACCCGGCGGGGGGCCGGACGGATCGGCGCCCCCGAGCACCATCCCCAGTTCGGTCACCGGAACGTCCGGCCAGCCCTGGGGGTCATCGGGGTCGTCCACCCGGGCAAACCGCTCGCCCGGGGGATCGGGGATGCGCACCACCACCATGTGCGGCGTGATTCCCGCGGCTGCGCACGCACCATGCGCGGCATCGAGGGCGTATGAGGGATAGGTGAAGATGCCGGGCCCGTAGTAGGCATCGCCCCGTTCGTGCACCAGCAGCGCCCAGTCCATCTCGGCCACGAGCGCCACCGGCCCCGACGGGGTGCGCCACGCACGCACATGCAGGAGGCCGTCGTCCGACAGTCGCGTGGAGAAGGGGACGAGGGCGTTGACCACGAGCGGCGCGGGCACGGACGAAACGTAGCCCGGCTCACATCGCCGTGCGCGGAGTACCGAACCCGGCAGGCAGGCGCCGGGGCCTGCCGTATTCTCAGGCTAGGAAAGACGAAAGGCACTTCGCCATGAGCACCCTGGATCGCACCCGCCCGTCGTGGCCCATCCCCGAGCCCCAGTGGCCCTTCCCGGATCTCCCCGGCGAGCTGGCGTTCCTGGCCGACGTCGACTCCCAGCTGCACGCCCCGCAGCTGGCCGAGATCAGCCGCCGCGTGGTGGAGAGCGGGCTCTGGCGTGAGTACGTGGCCGTGTGCGAGGACTACCGCGACTACCGCCTGGTCTTCGAGAACGACTACATCGACGTGTGGGTGCTGTCGTGGCTCCCGGGCCAGGAGACCGGGTTTCACGACCACGACATCTCCGAGGTGGGGCTGTGCGTGGCGCAGGGCGCCATCCGCGAGCACCACATGCACGTGCACCAGCCCGATACCTCGCACGTCATCGTGCCCGGCCAGGCGCAGGAGGGGCCGTTCGGGTACATCCACCGCGTGGAGCACTTCGAGGGCGACCCCGCGGTCTCGGTGCATTCCTACTCGCCGCCGCTGGCGTGGGTGGGGCAGTACCGCGAGAACGGCGGGCACATGGTGCGGCTTCGCCAGCCGGGGCGCACCCGGCTGTCGCCCACCTAGCGGCGGGCCGCCACCGCCTCGCGCTCCTCGGGGCGCATGGGGAACATGGGGCTCACCAGCACGGTTCCCCCGGCAGGGCATGCCGACATCGCCGCGTCCAGCGCGGCGTCCACGTCGCGCATGTCGGCATCCACCTCCACGTGTTCCCTCACCCGCGCGGTGGCCGGACCGAAGGCCAGCAGCGTATGCGCGCGTCGGCGGCCCTCCCGCAGCGCGCGCGACAGCTGCTCCGCCTCCTCGGGTGACGCATGCACGGGCACCCCGCCGGGGGCGTCATCGCCGCCCACCACCAGCACCACGTCCGGGTGGTCCAGCGCCTCCACCGCCGCGAGGCCCTTCAATGGCGTGGCGGCCATGGTGTCGTCGATCAGCGTGATGCCGCGCGCGCCGGTG
>JADHKZ010000094.1 GCA_016780995.1 Thermoleophilia bacterium
GATGCGCGCCAGGACCTCGTCGGACATGCGACCACGATACGCGCCCCCGTGGTGGTACCGTCTCCGCCGCCCCGGGGGATTAGCTCAGCTGGGAGAGCGCCTGCTTTGCAAGCAGGAGGTCACCGGTTCGATCCCGGTATCCTCCATTCCGGTAGCGGTACGGTGTCGCGTGACGTGCTCGTGCTCTTCGACATCGACGGAACGCTCCTCCACGGGCGCCCCGAGGCGCACACGCACGCCATGGTGGCGGCCATGGCGCAGGTGTGGGGGGTGCCGGCGGTGCCCGATGACATCTGGGACATCGACCCCGCAGGCCGCACCGACCGCGAGATCGCGCGCATGGTGCTGCGCGCGCACGGCGTGGATGACCGCGCCATCGACCAGGGGACCCCCGAGTGGATTGACCTGGCCTCGGCCCTGCACGAGTCCGAGGCGCCCCTGCACGCGGCGCCCGTGGCGGCGGCCGACGCCGACGCCGTTACCGGTCGGCTGGCGGACGAGGGCGCCGAGGTGGCGTTGCTCACCGGCAACCTGCAGCCCATCGGCCGCGCCAAGGTGGGGGCCGCGGGGCTGGGGCACCGATTCGGGCCGGGCGGGGGTTTCGGCAGTGATGCCGAGGTGCGGGCCGATCTCGTGCACGTCGCCCGCCGCCGCGCTGCCCGCGCCTACTCCGACACCGAGGTGGTGGTGGTGGGCGACACCCCGCGCGACGTGGTGGCCGCCCGTACGGCGGGGGTGCGCGTGGTGGCCGTGACCACCGGCGCGTTCGGGCCCGATGCCCTGGCCGACGCCGATGCGGTGGTGGCCGACCTCACGGCGGCCACGCACGTGCTGCTGGCCTGAGGGCGAACACTCCGCCCCGGACTTCATCCCTGCGCACAAGGAGCGGTCGTGCAGCCGTCCATAGCCTCGGTCGCGCAATCGGAGGCCTGTGCCTCCACGTCCTTTCGATCAAGGAGTGTCCTACATGCGCAAGAGGTCCCTCCGCGTGCTGGGGGCAGCAAGCCTGCTGTTCCTGGGCATGCCCGGCCTCGCGGCCGCGCAGGACGGATCGCTCATCGAGACAGATGTCGCGGTGAACTCGCTGTGGATCATCCTCGGCGCGATCCTCGTCCTCTTCATGCAGGCCGGGTTCCTCCTCCTGGAGACCGGCCTCTCCCGCATGAAGAACGCGGGCGCAGTTGCAGGAAAGATCATCATCAACCTTGCAATCACGTTCCTCATGTTCTGGGCGACGGGATTTGCGATCGGATTCGGCAACGGCGACAACTTCATGGGGTCGGCCGGCTGGTTCCTGAGCACAGGCGACGCGGCGGGTGACTCCCTGTCGCTGGGCCTGCTGGACTTCACGGGCGCTGACTACGGCGTGCCGGTGGAGGCGTTCTTCTTCTTCCAGGCCGTGTTCGCGGCGGTGTCGCTGGCGATCGTCTACGGCACCATGCTGGACCGGACGAAGTTCATCTCGTACATCGTCTTCGGCATTGTCTTCGTCGGTCTCATCTACCCGATCGTCGCCCACTGGACGTGGGGCGGCGGCTGGCTGTACCAGGACGGGTTCCTCGACTTCGCGGGATCGTCGATCGTCCACCTTCAGGGTGCCCTGGCGGCGCTCACCGGCACCCTGGTGCTGGGAGCGAGATTGGGCAAGTTCGGCAAGGACGGAAAGCCACGGCCAATACCTGGGCATTCCATCCCGCTGTTCATGCTTGGTGTCATCATCCTGTGGTTCGGCTGGATGGGCTTCAACGGCGCGTCGTCACTGGCCGCCGTGGGCGCCAACTTTGCTGACATCCTGGTGAACACCAACCTGGCCGCTGCGGGCGGCGTGATCGGCGCCACCATCGGTGCGCTCATCATGTTCCGCACGCTGGACGTGTCGCAGATGGGCAACGGGGCCATCGCCGGCCTCGTGGCCATCACCGCGGCGTGTGCCTTCGTCGACCCGTGGGCTTCCGTGCTCATCGGCTTCGTCGCCGGCCTCATCGCCCCGATGATCGTGGTGGGCCTCGACAAGATGCGCATCGACGACCCGATCGGCGCCATCCCGGTGCACGGCATCGCCGGCATCTGGGGCACGCTGGCCGTGGGCCTGTTTGGCACCGCGGCCCGCACCGTGGACTCGGACCTGGGCGTGAGCGCGGGCCTGTTCTACGGCGGCGGCGGCGAGCAGCTGTGGGTGCAGTTCTACGGCGTGATGGCCACCATCGGCTTCACCGGTGCCGCCACGCTGATCCTGTGGCTGATCATCAAGTACACCGTGGGCCTGCGGGTGAGCGAGGAGCAGGAGCTCGCCGGGCTGGACATCTCGGAGCACGGGATGTACGGCTACCCGGAGCAGTTCATTGAGGTCCCGGGGGCGTTCCCCGAGTCCACGCGGCACAGCGTCGGCATGACGATGCTGTCGCGGCCCACGTCAAATTCCGAGCCGGAGTAGGGGGGTCGTAACGTGAAGAAGATCGAGGCGTTCGTCCGCCACGAGTCGTTCGATGCCATCCGGGCCCGCCTGGCGGACATGGGGCTTCCCTCCATGTCCATCAGCGAGGTCAAGGGCTCGGGGCGGCAGGGCGGGTACACCGAGAGCTATCGCGGTGCCAAGACCACCATCTTCATGCGTCCCAAGCTGAAGCTGGAGATGGTGGTGAATGACGCCGACGTTGAGCGTGCGGTGGATGTCATCCTCGAGCTGGCCCATACGGGCGAGCCCGGGGACGGCAAGATCTTCATCATCCCGGTGGAAGACACCGTGCGGGTGCGCACGGGTGAGCGCGGGGAGATCGTCCTCGCGTCCCACCCGGACGACGCCTAGTCCACCACCGCAGGTGAGGTACCCGGGGAGCCCCCGTCCGTCATGGGCGGGGGCTCCTCGTCGTTCCGGTCCGGTGCGCGTGCGGGGAGCAGCAGCGTGAAGCAGGCGCCGCCGCCCGGGGCATCACCCACCCCCAGGTCGCCGCCCAGCGTGCGGGCCAGCTGGCGGCCGATGGCCAGGCCCAGCCCCGACCCCACGTGGCCGCCGGGGGCCTCCGACGACCGGAAGGGCTCGAACACCTCATCCCGCCGGTCGGCGGGCACGCCCGGACCGGTGTCGGCCACCTCCACCACCAGCCCGCCGCCTGCGCGGGGGCGCGCCGAGAGGGTGATGGTGCCCTGCGGCGGCGTCCAGCGGATGGCGTTGTCGATGAGGTTGCCGATGACCTGCTGCACGCGGTCGGGGTCGGTGTGGACATCGGGGAGGTCCGGGATGTCGGCCACCAGGTGCACGCCCGCGGCCCGGGCCGATGACGACATGGCATCGGCGGCGGCCCGAACCACGTCGGCCCCGTTCACCGGGGTGATGTTCACGCGGAAGCGGTCGGCGTCCATGCGGGCCAGGTCGAGCAGGTCGGTCACCAGCACCTCGAGGCGGTTTGCCTCGGATGCGATGGCGCCGAGTGACCGGGGCACGGCGTCGTCGGGCACCACGCCGTCCGACAGCGCCAGCGCATGGCCGCGGATGGCCGTGAGCGGGGTGCGCAGGTCGTGGGTGACGCGCATCAGGAACTCGCGCGCGATGCGGTCGCGGCGTGCCAGCTGTCGCACCATGGCGTTGAACGCCCGGGCCACGGCGTCCAGCTCCTCGGCACCGCCCTCGCCCACCTCGGCGGCCAGGTCGCCCTGGGCCACGCGCCGGGCGGCCTGCTCCAGGTCGCGCAGGGGGCGCGTGGCGCGGCGGGTGGTCCACAGCACCAGCGCCACGGCCACCACGAGCCCCAGCATTATTGCCAGCAGGATGGGCACGAGCACCTGGCCCCACGACGCCGCCACCTCGGCCTGGGGCCGGGTGAGCACGATGGCGCCCAGGTAGCGCCCGTTCACCAGCACGGGCGCGGCGGCGGCATAGGCGGGCGCGGCCTGCGGGGCGGGGGTGAACTCGAAGCCCTGCGATCCGTCGCGCACCAGCACGTCGGTGCTCAGGTCGCGGGCTACCGTGGGGGGCAGGCCACCGGTGGGGTCGCTGGAGCCGGGGGAGAGAGCCAGGCCCACGTAGTACAGGCGCGTGCCGGGGCCGGCGAGCTCCTCCAGGTTGCCGATGGGCTCGCGTGTGGAGAACTCCTCGCCCGTCTCAAGCGCCGTGGACGCGCGCTCCGACACGATGACCGCCACGGCCCGTGCCTGGCGATCCAGTTCGGCCCGGGCCTGGCTGGTGGCCTCGCCCCGGATGAGCGACACGCCCACCGCGGCGAACAGGACCGCCGCCACGATGAGCCCCGCCACGGCGCCCAGCGCCACGCGCCCCGAGAGGCTGGCCCACGGCCGCCGGGGCCCCGGCGGCGTGCTCACCGCCGTGCCGGCACCTTGTAGCCGGTGCCCCACACGGTCTCGATGGGGCAGGTATCACCCAGCTTGCGCCGCAGCTGGCGCACGTGCACGTCGATGGTGCGGCTGTCGCCGAGGAAGGTGTAGCCCCACACCTTCTCCAGCAGCTGTTCGCGGCTGAGCACCAGCCCGCGCGCCTGCACGAGGGCGGTGAGCAGGTCGAACTCCTTGGGGGTGAGCGCCACCGCGTCACCCTTCACGAACACCTCGCGCGGGCCCACCTCGATGCGCAGGTCGTCCACCTCGAGCACGGGTGGCATGTCGTCGTCGCCCGCGGCGTCGGCGCGGCCATCCGACCTGCGCAGCACCGCGCGCACGCGGGCCACCAGCTCGCGGGGGTCGAAGGGCTTGGTCACGTAGTCGTCGGCGCCAAGCTCCAGGCCAACCACCTTGTCCACCGCGTCGTCGCGGGCGGTGAGCATGAGGATCGGCATGGCGCGGGCGTCGCCCTGGCGGATGCGGCGGGTCACCTCGAACCCGTCCACGCCCGGCAGGTTCAGGTCAAGCAGCAGCAGGTCGGGGCGCTCCGCGGCGATGCTCTCCAGGGCGTCGTCTCCCCGCTCGGCCACGTCCACGCGAAAGCCTGCCGCCTCCAGGTACATCTTGGCGAAGGATGCGATGTTTGGCTCATCCTCGGCGATGAGGATGAATGGCTGTTCGTCCGTGGAGCCCATGGCCCGGGGGGAGCCTAGCCCCGCCTCCCTGGTGGTGCCGGCCGCAGGGGCAGGGTGACGGGCCGCAGCGGCCAACTCCGTTCCGCCCCGTTGTTGACGTGGAAGGTGCCCACACCGTCCAGGCGCACCCGGCCCTCGCCGGTGATCGACAGCGTCACGTTGCCCCTGCCGCGGAATGCGACCTCGGCGCGGCAGCCCTCCACGCTCACGCGCTGCTGCGTGCCCGCGCGCACGGTGATGCTGCGGCGGGTGGAGCCGTTGGCTCTACGGACGGGCTTCATCACCACCTTGCCCCCGATGCGCACCTTGGCGTCGCCGTAGCGATCGATCACGCGCACGGTCATGCCGCGCACGTCACCGAAGGCCAGGAAGTTGCCCGACACCCGCACGTTGCCCGCCCCATCCACGAATGCCTGGCCGCCGCCGTCCGCGGGCGGGGTGGGTGCCGACTGCCCCGTGGGGCCGCGCTCGCCGAGGGCGGCGGCGGGCATGACGGCCATGCCGGCGGTCAGCAGGAAGGCGATTGCTGGACGTCTCACGAGGTCAATCGTGCCGCGCGCGGATGGTGGCGCATAGGGAAAGGGGTAAGGGCTTTGTTAGCCCTGCACGGGCCCTACGGCTCGAGCTTGATGCCCTCCTCCACCTTCACGGGCTCCTGGACGGGCTCCTCGATCGCCACGGTTTCCTGCGACACGGGCGCGGTCGTGGCCTCGGAACCGGGAGCCGGGGCGGTCTCGCCCTCGGGCACCGGGCGCGGGCCGTCGCCCATGTACGCCCAGATGATCTCGCCGCAGTCGGGGCAGGCAGGCAGTGTGCCGCGGTTGTTGATGCGGAACTGGCAGGTGACGCAGGCGTAGATGCCCGGCACCCTCTGCCCCGCGTGGTAGCAGGGCTTGCCCAGGCGCTGCTCGGCCTGCTGCGCGCCCTGGGCTGGCGAGAGGTTC
>JADHKZ010000015.1 GCA_016780995.1 Thermoleophilia bacterium
TGGGGTAGTCACGGGCCACGTCCTCGGGACGGTGCGCGTCGCTGGACAGGGTGACGGGAACGCCCGCCCGGCGGAATGCCGCCAGCCAGTCCGGATCGGGGTACAGCGCGCGGCACGGCTTGCGCAGGCCCGCGGATGAGCACTCCACCGCCACCCCCGACTCGGCGATGGCGGCGATCACCTCGTCGCGTCGCGCCGCGAGCGACGCCGGCATGGGGGCGCCGAACACCTTGGGCAGGTCCGGGTGGGCCAGCACGTCGAACAGGCCGCTGGCTGCGGCCGCGGCAAGCTCGTCCAGGTAGCGGGCCCAGGTCTCGTCGGGGCCCAGGGAGTCCCAGCACGGGTAGTCGGGGTGGTCCACGGCCAGGTCGCCCAGCCAGTGCACCGATCCCAGCACGATGTCGAAGGGATGCGCGGCGAGCAGCGCGCGTATGTGGTCCACGCGGTCCGGGATCCAGTCCATCTCGATGCCGATGAGCACCGGCAGTCCCCCGTCGCGGGCCTCCGCCAGGGCGGCGCAGTGCACGGCGAGGTCCTCGGTGGCCTCGGCCTGCCACCACGGGTTGGGGTGCCAGTCGCGCACGTCGCGGAACCGGTGCACGTGCTCGGTGATGGCGATCTCGTCCACTGCGCGGGCGCGGGCGGCATCCACGTACCGCCCGATCCACCCGGCCGACCGGAACCCGCCCTCGGCATCCCAGCGCGCGGCATCGGCGTCGCGCGCCTCGGGGCCATCGGGCTGCAGGTGGAGGTGGTAGTCGGTGAGCACCGGCGCGGGACGTTACGCGATGCGGCCTGCGCCGAGCAGGGCCTCCACCAGGCGCAGGTCGGCCTGGGTGGTGACCTTGGGGTTGGGGATGCCGGGGTCCATCAGCAGCACCCGGACGCCCCTGCGCTCGGCCATGCCCGCGCAGTCGGTGGCCGAATCCAGCTCCTCGGGGCCCGCATCGCCGAAGATCCCGAGGAGGGTGGGCGCCCGAAAGGCCTGGGGCGTCTGCGCTCCCCACAGGCCCGTGCGGTCCACCGTGTGCTCCACGTGCAGCTGCCCATCGGCGCGCTTGAGGGTGTCAGGCACCGGCGCGGCCGCGATGACGGCCTCCTCCGCCGCCAGCCGTGCCACCAGGCGTGACACCACATGCGGGGTGATGAGCGGGCGGGCGGCGTCGTGCACCAGGATCGCATCGAGGTCACCTGGCAGCGCGGCCAGCCCCCGGGCCACCGACCGCTGGCGGCTGGTGCTGCCGGGCACGATGGCGTGCACCTGTGCGTGCGTGCCCACCGCGGCGGCGGTCTCGCGCTCCATGCCGGGCGGGCAGGCGATGACGATGGCCTCCACTTCGAGCGCCTCCTCCAGCGCGCGGACCGACCACGTGACCAGGGGCAGGCCGGCCACCCGCACCAGGGCCTTGGGGCCGCCCGCGCCCAGCCGCTCGCCGGACCCCGCGGCCACGATGACGGCCCCCGCCCTCACCGCCCGGTCGCGGGGATGCGGGCGAAGATCATCTTGCCGGAGGGGTTCTGGATGGTCGACGTCACCTCGACGTCCGTGGCATCGCCCCCCACCAGCGCGCGGCCGCCCTCCACCACCACCATGGTGCCGTCGTCCAGGTAGGCCACGCCCTGGTCGTACTCACGGCCCTCGCGGATGACGCGCACGCTCAGGTGCTCGCCCGGCAGCACCGCGGGCTTGAGCGCGTTGGCCAGCTCGTTGATGTTGAGCACCTCGACGCCCTGGATGCGCGCCACCTTGTTCAGCGCGTAGTCGGTGGTGACGATGGTGGCGTGCATATCGCGGGCCAGGTTGACCAGCTTGGCGTCCACCCCCTCTCCCGCCACGTCACCCGGGCGCACCTGCACGCGCTGCTCGCCGACCGCCTGGATCTCCTCCAGCAGGTCCAGGCCGCGGCGACCGCGCTGGCGCTTCTCGGGGTCGGCCGAGTCGGCCACGCGGTGCAGCTCGTCCACCACGAATGCGGGGATGATGATCTGCCCGGGCAGGAAGCGGGCCTTCATCACGTCGATCATGCGCCCGTCGATGATGGCGCTGGTGTCGATGAGGCGCGGGGCCACGGACGCTGCGCTGCGCGAGGGGATGCCCACCAGCCGCAGGATGTCGGCGTGCTTGCGGGCCGCGATGCGCGTGAAGACGTACGCCACGAGGAGGACGACGGGCAGCAGGAGGTACGGCCCGACGACGGGCAGGCTGGCCACCGCCACCCCGGCCAGCGCGGCGGCCACAAGGCCCACCACCAGGCCCAGCGCGCCCACGATGAGTTCGCCGGCCGACCGCTTGTCGGCGGCGCGGTCGATGGCGCGCATCCGCGACGGCAGCCACCGGGCGATGACGGCGCCCAGCACCCAGCCCACGATGGCGCCCAGCGCGATGGCGCCCACGTACGCAAGGTACTGCCAGGGGTCGCCCAGCTCGCGGCCGAAGTTGATGGTGCGGCCGATCTGGTACGCGCCCAGGGCCCCCAGCAGCATCAGCACGCCCTGGGTGACCAGCGCCACCATGCCACGGGGCTCCCGCGGGGGAAGCGGGGGACCGGGGTACGGCAGGGGCTGTCGGCGCGCCGGGGAGGGCGCGCGGAGGTCGGCCTCGTTCGACCGGTCCCTGTCGGTGGACGTCGTCATCACCCCCTCGCCGTCATGGTCATTTCACCCCCGGGCAGGCGACTTCCTGCGAATGCGTGTTGCACGCACCCGAGGATTGCACGTCGGTGGGCCCCAGGGCGAGGGGTAAACCCCCCGGCGCGCCGTTCCGCGCGCCGGGGGACCTGCTACTCGGCGTCGCCCTCGGGCTCCGCGCCCACGGCAACGGCCTCCGGCGCGGCGGGGGCGGCGGGCGCCTCGCGACGCTCCATCACCATCTTGTCGCCGTCGCGGTCCACCACGATGACCAGCCCCTCGGTGAGGGTGCCGTGCAGCAGCTCGTCCGCCAGTGGATCCTCCAGCAGGCGCTGGATGGCGCGGCGAAGCGGACGGGCGCCCATGGCCGGGTCGTAGCCCTCCTCCACCAGGAGATCCTTGGCGTCGTCGGTGAGCTGGATGGACACGCCCTGGTCGCCCAGCTGCTGCTGCAGCCGCACCAGCATGAGGTCGATGATCTGCTTGATCTCGTCCTTGGACAGCTGGTGGAAGACGATGATCTCGTCGATGCGGTTGATGAGCTCGGGCCGGAAGGCCTTCTTGAGCTCACCCATGATGCGGCCCTTCATGTCGTCGTAGTCCATGCCGCCGTCCTCCTCCGCCACGCTGAAGCCCAGCGGGGTGGATCGGGTGATGGTGGCGGCCCCGATGTTCGACGTCATGATCAGGATGCAGTGGCGGAAGTCCACCACGCGGCCCTGTGCGTCGGTGAGGCGCCCGTCCTCCATGATCTGCAGGAGGATGTTGGACACCTCGGGGTGGGCCTTCTCGATCTCGTCGAGCAGCACGACCGAGTACGGCTTGCGGCGCACCTGCTCGGTGAGCTGGCCGCCCTCGTCGTAACCGACGTAGCCGGGAGGCGATCCCACCAGGCGCGAGACCGCGTGCTTCTCCATGTACTCGGACATGTCCACCTGGATGAGCGCCTGCTCGTCGCCGAACAGGAACTCGGCCAGCGTGCGGGCGAGCTCGGTCTTGCCCACGCCCGACGGGCCCAGGAAGATGAATGAGCCGGCGGGCCGCTTGGGGTCCTTGATGCCGGCGCGGGCGCGGCGGATGGCGCGGCTGGCGGCCGTGATGGCGGCCTCCTGGCCGATGACGCGCTTGTGCAGCTCGTCCTCCATGCGCAGCAGCTTCTGGGTCTCGGCCTCGGTGAGCTTGAACACCGGGATGCCCGTCCACATCGAGACGATGTCGGCGATCTCCTCCTCGCCGATGCTCGGGCGGGGGGCGTCCTCGGCCTTCCACTCCTCTTCGAGGTCGCGCTTCTTGTTGGTGAGGCGGCGCTCGGTGTCGCGGAGGTTGGCGGCCTTCTCGAACTCCTGCGCCTCGATGGCGGCTTCCTTGTCCTTGCGCACGCCCTCGATCTCGTCCTCCAGCTCACGGAAGCTGGGGGGCGCGGTCATGGTGCGGATGCGCATGCGGCTGGCGGCCTCGTCGATGAGGTCGATGGCCTTGTCGGGCAGGAAGCGCTCCGAGATGTAGCGGTCCGACAGCACCGAGGCGGCCTCCAGGGCCTCGTCGGTGATGTTGACCTTGTGGTGGTCCTCGTACCGGTCGCGCAGGCCGCGCAGGATCTGCTCGGTCTCCTCGATGGACGGCTGGTCCACCTTCACCTGCTGGAAGCGCCGCTCCAGCGCGGAGTCGCGCTCCAGGTACTTGCGGTACTCATCGAGGGTGGTGGCGCCCACGGTCTGCAGCTCGCCGCGGGCGAGCGCGGGCTTGAGGATGCTGGCGGCGTCGATGGCGCCCTCCGCGGCCCCGGCGCCCACCAGGTTGTGGATCTCGTCGATGAACAGGATGATGTCGCCGCGCTGGGCGATCTCCTTCATCACCTTCTTGAGGCGCTCCTCGAACTCACCGCGGTACTTCGAGCCGGCCACCAGCGCGGCCAGGTCGAGGGTGTAGATCTGCTTGCCCCGGAGCAGCTCGGGAACCTGGCCCGACGAGATGCGCTGGGCCAGCCCCTCCACCACGGCGGTCTTGCCCACGCCGGGCTCGCCGATGAGCACGGGGTTGTTCTTGGTGCGGCGCGCAAGGATCTGCATGACGCGCTCGATCTCGCGCTGGCGTCCCACCACGGGATCCAGCTTGCCGTCGGCGGCCAGCTTGGTGAGGTTGCGGCCGAACTGGTCGAGCAGCTTGCTGTTCTTCTTGTCGCCGGGCTGGGCGCTGGAGCCGCCGCCGCCACCACCCTGCCCCTGCCTGCGGCCGGGGCCGGAGAGCATGCGGATGATCTCGTTGCGGATCTTCTCGGAGTCGGCGTCGAAGTCGGCCAGGATGCGCGCGGCCACGCCCTCGTTCTCGCGCACGAGCCCCAGCAGGATGTGCTCGGTGCCGATGTAGTTGTGGCCCAGCGACAGCGCCTCGCGCAGCGCCAGCTCGAGCACCTTCTTGGCGCGCGGCGTGAACGGGATCTGGCCGGAGGTGACCTCCTCGCCCGAACCCACGATGCGGATGACCTGTGCGCGCACCTCCTCCACCGTGATCTCGAGGCCCTCCAGCACGCGTGCGGCAAGGCCCTCCTCCTCGCGCAGGAGGCCCAGCAGGATGTGCTCGGTGCCGATGTAGTTGTGCTTGAGGGTCCGCGCCTCTTCCTGGGCCAGGACGACCACTTGGCGGGCGCGCTCTGTGAAGCGTTCGAACATCGTGCCTCAATCCTCCAGGGGTCCCGTGCGGGGACCGTTCACGGCAGATGGAATATGCGGCGACGCTCGCACCGCATCACCCGACCGAACCGGGGGTTCGGTCGGGTGCGGTGACCGCGTCGGCGCACGACTGGGGGGCGCCCTCGCAGCAGGTCTCCACCTTGCGATGGCACCGGTCGCACCAGAGGCCGTTGTGACGCCACGCCCAGGGGGCGTCACAGGCCGGGCATGCACCCATCTCCATCACTGCATGATGACAGCGCGGTCCGACGGACCGCGCCCCCGGGAGTGCTAGGCCTCGGTCTCCTCGGCGTCGGCGGCACCCACGGCCACCGGCTCCTCGACCACCTCGGCCACCTCCGTGACCTCGGCCTCCACGACCTCGGTGCCATCGGCGTCCACGGCCACGATCTCCTCGACCACGGCCTCGTCCACCACGCCCTCGGGCGATGCGGCCGGCGCGGGCGATGCCGCGCGGTGGGCCTTGACCGAGCGGTCCTGGTCCGGGTACGGCAGCAGGCCCATGGTGCGGGCACGCTTGACGGCCTGCGCCAGCTGCGTCTGCTGGCGCCGCGACAGCCCCGTGATGCGACGGGAGCGGAGCTTGCCCCGCTCGGAGAGGAAGCGTCGGAGCGACGGGAAGTTCTTCCAGTCGAGCTCCTCGGCAGTGAGAAGCGGGCGACGCTTCCGCGGCGCGGGCGCTCCACCCTTCTTCTTCTTGATCCGTCCGCGACCGCGCGGCTTCGCCATGTGACCTTCCAGGTTGGGACTGCTCTACGAAACGGCGGGGGACGCTATCACCTCGGTGCTCCCCGCCGCCACCCCCACGGTGCGGGGCCTACGACCGCATGGCCGGGAACAGGATGACCTCGCGGATGGAGTGCCGGTCGGTGAGCAACATCACCAGCCGGTCGATGCCCAGGCCCAGGCCGCCGGTGGGCGGCATGCCGTGCTCCAGCGCGGTGAGGAAGTCCTCATCGGCCGGTTGCGCCTCGTCGTCCCCGGCCGCGCGATCGGCCTGCAGCATGGCGAAGCGCTCGCGCTGGTCGTCGGGGTCGTTGAGCTCGGAGAACGCGTTGGCGATCTCCATGCCGCCGCAGAAGGCCTCGAACCTCTCCACCAGCCGGGGGTCGTCCTCGCGGCGCTTGGCGAACGGCGATAGCTCCAGCGGGTAGTCCAGGAGGATCGTGGGCTGCACCAGCGTGGGCTCCAGCGCCTGGGACAGGATGCCGTCCACCAGCTTGGGCCACGGGGCGCTGTCCGGGGCGTCGAGCCCGGCCTCGCGCATGCGCGCGCGGAGATCGGCGGCGTCCGGGTGCGCCAGCACGTCGATGCCGCTGGCATCGCGCAGGGCGTCCACCAGGCGCACGCGGCGCCAGGGCGGCGTGAGGTCAATCTGGCCGCCCTTCCACGGGACCACCGTGCCCCCGGTGGCCTGCACGGCGGCCGCGGCCACCATCTCCTCCAGCATGCCGGCCACGTCCTCGTAGTCGGCGTAGGCCTCGTAGGTCTCCAGCATCGTGAACTCGGGGTTGTGCTTGAACGACACGCCCTCGTTGCGGAAGTCCTTGCCGATCTCGTACACCTTCTCCAGCCCGCCCACGATGCAGCGCTTCAGGTAGAGCTCGGTGGCGATGCGCAGGTAGAGGTCGCGGTCCAGCTCGTTGTGGTGCGTGACGAAGGGCCGGGCCGCGGCGCCGCCGTAGATGGGCTGCAGCGCGGGGGTCTCCACCTCGATGAAGCCCCGGTCGTCGAGGAACCGGCGCACGCCCGCGATGGCCCGGGCGCGCACCACGAACTGCTCGCGCACCTCCTCCGACGCCATGAGGTCGAGGTAGCGCTGCCGGTAGCGGGTCTCCGGGTCCTTCAGTCCCGCGTGCCGGTCGGGCGGCGGGCGCAGCGACTTGGCCAGCATCTCCACCGCGGCTGCGGCCACCGACACCTCGCCCCGGCGCGTGCGCACCACGGTGCCGCGCACGCCGATGATGTCGCCCAGGTGGGCATCAGCCAGCACGGCCAGCCCCTGGTCGCCCAGGCGGTCAAGGGTGGCCCACACCTGCACCTGCCCGCTGCGGTCGGCCAGGTCGGCGAACACCGTCTTGCCCTGCCCGCGCCGCGCCACGAGCCGGCCGGCCACCGCCACCTGGCCGTCGGCCTCGGTGCCGGGCTCCAGCGGCTCGCCGCGCTCGCGGGCATCGGCCACGGGCACGCGGCCGGTGAACCGTGCGGGGTAGGGGTTGATGCCCTGGGCCCGGAGATCCGCCGCCTTCTGGCGACGGTCCGCGATCAGGCGATCGATGCCCCCATCGGCCTCGTCGGCCGCGAGGTCATCGGGGGTGCTCAGTCCCCCGCCTCGATCTTGACGACCTGGTACTCCACCTGGCCGCGGGGGGTGGACACGGTGACCTTGTCGCCCTTCTTGCAGCCCAGGAGCGCCTTGCCCAGCGGGCTCTCGTTGGACAGGCGGTCCTGCAGCGGGTCGGCCTCGGCCGATCCCACCAGCGCGAACACCTTGGTCTTCTTGTCGGCCGGGGTCTTCACGGTGACCTTGGTGCCGATGGACACCACGCCGGTGTCCACGTCGTGGCTGTCCACGATGCGCGCGTTGCGCAGCTGGTGCTCCAGCTGGAGGATGCGGGACTCCACGTGCGCCTGCTCGTTCTTGGCGTCGTCGTACTCGGAGTTCTCCGAGATGTCGCCGAACTCGCGCGCGGTCTTGATGCGCTCGGCCACCTCACGGCGCTTGTGCGTGGTGAGGTACTCGATCTCCTCCTGGAGCTTGTCGTACCCCTCCTGGGTGAGGATGACCTCGCGCTCCACTTCGACTCCCCTCGACGCATTCAGCCGGACGTGACGGCGGCGCACGTTATCCGAGCGGCTCGGCGCCATGCAAGCGCCAAGTGATGGAGCAACGCCCTAGGCGGCCGCCCGGATGGTGCGAAGCCGGTCCAGGGCGTCGTCCAGCGTGGGGTCCTCCATGAGCGCCTGCACCTCGTCCGCTGGCACGTCGCGCCCCTGCAGGTACCAGGCGTGGAACTTCCGCAGGTAGTGGCATGAGCGATCGGGCCCCAGCAGGTCGGCGATGTCCTCGCAGAAGGCGATGAGCTCGTCCAGCACCATGGCGGGGTCGGGGCGCGGGTCGGCCTCGCCGCGCGCGATGGCACCCAGCACCCATGGGTTCCCCAGGGCCGCGCGGCCGATCATCACGCCCGCGGCGCCGGTCATCTCCAGCGCGTCGCGCGCGCCGGCGGCGTCCATCACGTCGCCGCTGATCACCACGGGGATCTCCACCGCCTTCACCACGCGGGCGCTGATGGAGTGGTCGGCGGTGCCGGAGTACTCGTCGGCTGCCGCGCGCGGATGGATGGTGATCATGGCGGCGCCGGCGGCCTCGAAGCGCCGGGCGTTCTCTGCCGGGTCCATGTCGCCCGGCACAAGGCCGCGGCGCATCTTGACCGTGACGGGGATGTCCACCGCATCGGCCATCGCCCGCACCACCGCGGCGCCGCGCTCGGGGTCGGCCAACAGCGACGCGCCGGCCCCCGTCTTCATGATCTTGGGCACCGGGCAGCCCATGTTGATGTCCACCATGTCTGCGCCGGCGTCCTGCACCACGCGCGCGGCCTCGGCCATCACGTCGGGGTCGCCCCCGAACACCTGGATCGCCACGGGGCTCTCGCCCTGCCCCAGTTCCAGCATCTGGCGGGTGCGGCGGTTGCCATGCCGGATGCCGTGGGCGGCCACCATCTCCGACACCACGAGGCCGGCCCCATGGCGGCGTGCCTGCTGGCGGAACACGCGGTTGCCGATGCCGGCCAGCGGCGCCTGCACCACGCGGTTGGGCATCTCCAGGGACCCCACGCGGAACGGCTGCGCGAGCGGCCATGGGCCGTCGCCATGGGGCGGCGGTACCGGCTCGCGCGCACGCGCCGCCACGAGGGCGCGCATGCGCTTCTTCACCTGCGGCGCCCCCGCGCGGGCGCGCCCACGGTGCGCTCGTGCACCAGGCGCAGGCCCTCCAGCGTGAGCATGGGCTCGTGCTCCTCGATGAGCACCGACTGCGGGATGACGAGGGGGGCCAGGCCACCGGTGGCCACCACGACCGGCTGCGCGCCCATTTCCACGGCGATGCGGCTGACCATGCCGTCCACCATGGCGGCGGCGCCCAGCACGAGCCCCGATTGCATGCTCTCGACGGTGTTGCGGCCGATGGCCGTGGGGGGCGTGGCCAGCTCCACGCGCATCAGCCGCGCCGCACGCTGCGACAGGGCGTCGAGGCCGCTGTCCACGCCCGGGGCGATGACGCCGCCCAGGAACTCGCCCTCGGCAGACACCACGTCGAGGGTGGTGGCCGTGCCGAAGTCCACCACCACGCAGGGTCCGCCATGCAGCGCGTACGCGGCGACGGCGTTGGCGATGCGGTCGGCGCCGACCTCCTGCGGGTTGTCCACCAGCAGCGACATGCCGGTGCGCACGCCCGGGCCCACCACCACGGCCGGACGGTCCAGGTAGCGGTCGGCCAGCGCCTGGTACGCCACCGTGAGCTCGGGCACCACAGACGCCACCACCACGTGGTGCACTTCGGTCAGGCTGCCGCCGCGCAGCTGCAGGATGTTGTCGTGGCTCGCGGCCAGCTCGTCCACCGTGGTGCGGCGGATGGTGGACACCCGCCAGTCGTGCAGCAGCTGGTCGTCCGAGAACAGCCCGGCGACCGTCTGCGAGTTGCCCACGTCGACGGCCAGCAGCATCGGTCAGTCACCCGCCTGGAGGTCGAAGGCATCGCCCTCGGCGCCGTCGGTGCGCAGCACCTCCACCGTGATGTCCTGCGTGGTGTGGATCTCCACCCGCGGGATGATGCGCGTGGGCCGGTTCTTGTCCCACACCCACACGTCCTCCATGACCAGGTGGAAGAACGGATAGGCGGCCTGCGGCTCGTACTGGCGCTCGAGCGAGTTGCACAGGTACGTGGCCTCCTGCGTCAGCACGCAGTAGCGGAACAGCGGGAACACGTCCGCGTACTCGCGCTTCAGCCGGAGCTCCAGCTCGGCGTCGTATTCGTCCAGTTCGTCGATCTGCGACATGGGCCAAGCAGCATAGACCCGCGTCGGCGCCCGGGTGGCCGCGGCGTGCACGGGCAGGCCCCCGGACAAGGCGTGGCGGCCACTCGCCGAAACGGGATCGGCATTTGCGGGGGCCGCAAATGCATCATCCCCGGCTGCGATCGCCGCCACGCCTTGTCCGGGGGCCTGCGGCGTCCCGGGCGTGGCTACAGGGCGCCGATCCCGGTCACGGGCTGCTCAGCGGGCGGGATGGCGGCCAGCAGGTCGGCGACGCGCTCGCCGGATGGCAGCACCAGGTCGGGGTCGACGTCCACCAGAGGCTGAAGGGCGAAGCGGCGCTCCGCGAGGCGCTCGTGCGGGATGGTCAGGTCCGGGGCATCCCATGCGCCACCATCCCAGGCCAGGATGTCGATGTCGAGGGGGCGCGGGCCCCAGCGCGGGCCATCAACCCGGCCGGCCTCGGCTTCCAGGCGCTTGGCGAGGGCCAGCATTCCCGGCGGGTCGAGGTGGGTGGCCACCCGGCAGGCGGCGTTGAGGAACTCCGGCTGGTCCTCCACCCCTTGCGGGGCGGTGGCGTACAGGCTGCTCACGGCCTGCACCTCGATCCCCTCATCCGCAAGGCGGCCTATTGCCCAGCGCAACGCGTCGGCCCGGTCGCCCAGGTTGGAGCCGAGGCCGAGCCACATGGTGCTCACGGGGCGTCGCGCCGGGCGTGCAAGGTGACCGCCACGTCATCCAGCACGTGCCGGATGGCCACCTGGGGCTTGGCCACGGTCACGGTGGCCGACCGCACGAGCGGCTCGGCCAGCGCGCGGTCGGCGATGAGGCGACACAGGCGCTCGAGCAGCGCCACGGGCTCGCCCGCCACCAGGTGCGCGATGTCGTCGGCCATCGCCGCGTAGTCCACGGTGTCGGCAAGGTCGTCCGTGGTGCTGGAGCGGTCATCCGCCAGTTCCATGTCCAGGTCCACCACGAAGCGCTGCCCCAGCACGCGCTCGGCGTCGTGCACGCCATGCCGGCCGTACACCTCGAGTCCCCGGATGCTCACCACCACGTCGCTCATTCGCCGCCCCCGCGGGTTCGCGTGAACGCCCTCATGGCGTCCACGGTCTCGACCACATCATGCACCCTCAGCACCGCCGCGCCCGCCTGCACCGCCGCAAGACCCGCCCCGATGGACCCCGCCAGGCGATCCCCCACCTCGCGGCCGGTGAGCGCGCCGATGATGCCCTTGCGCGACACGCCCACCAGCACCGGGCGCCCCAGCGCCACGATGCGCGGAAGGCTGTCCAGCAGCGCCAGGTTGTGCTGCACCGTCTTCCCGAATCCGATCCCGGGATCCAGCAGTATGGCCTCCTCGGACACCCCTGCGTCCACCGCCGCGCGCATGCGGGCCTCGAGGAAGGCCGCCACCTCGTCCACCACGTCGTCGTAGCGCGGGTCGTCCTGCATGGTGGCGGGCTCGCCCTGCATGTGCATCAGGCACAGGCCCGCGCCCCGATCGGCCACCAGCGGGAACATGCCGGGATCCCCGCCTGCCGACACGTCGTTCACCAGCACGGCCCCGAAATCGAGCGCCACCGCGGCCACCGCGGCATGCCGCGTGTCGATGGACACCGGCACCGCGGCCCCATCCGCCGCGAGCGCCTTCAGCACCGGGACCACGCGGGCCATCTCCTGGTCCACGGGCACGTGCGCGGCACCGGGGCGGGTGCTCTCCCCTCCTACGTCCACGATGGCCGCGCCATCAGCCGCCATGCGCCGCGCGTGCCCCACCGCCGAAGCGGGATCGAGGTGCTCCCCCCCATCGCTGAACGAGTCGGGGGTCACGTTGAGGATCCCCATCACGCAGGGAGCCGTGAGCCAGGCGAGCGGGGACGGCATCGCCCGGACGATAGCCGCAGCGGCCCGGGGGTTTTCCCGGAGGGAAGACGAAACGACGCCCCGGCCCTGGGGCGAAGCCCCTCAGGCCGTGCGATTCCGATTCGCGACCGGAGGGAAAACCCCCGGGCCGCTGCTCCCTAGACCCCGGCGGTTCCCGGCTCGGTGCCCGGCGCGGGCGGCGGCAGCGGCTGCCGGCGCTTGGCCGACTCGGCCTCATCGGCGGCGCGCTCGGCCTCGGCGGCCTTCTGGCGGGCGCGCTCGTCCTTGACGCGGAAGACGTCGGCCTCCGACTCGCCCTCCAGCAGGCGCAGGAACTCATCGCGCTCGATGGTCTCGCGGCGGAGCAGGATCTGCGTGATGTTCTCGAGGTCCATGCGGTGCTCGGACAGGATGTCCTTGGCGCGCTGGTAGGCGTCCTCGATGATGCGTCGGATCTCGGCGTCGATCTGGCGCGCGATGTCGTCGGAGTAGTCGGGCTCGCTGTGCATGTCGCGGCCCAGGAAGGGCGCGCCGTGGTTGTGCCCCAGCACGCGCGGGCCCAGCTTCTCGCTCATGCCGAACCGCATGGTCATCTGCTTGGCCGTGGCCGTGACCTTCTCCAGGTCGTTGGCCGCGCCGGTGGTGATCTCGGCGAACACGATCTCCTCGGCGGCGCGGCCGCCCAGGGTCATGGCCATGGTGTCCTCCAGCTGCGCGCGCGTGGTGAGGAACTTGTCCTCGGCCGGCATGGAGATGGTGTAGCCCAGCGCCTGGCCGCGGCTGACGATGGAGATCTTGTGCACCGGGTCGGCGTTGGGGAGGAAGTGGCCCACGATGGCGTGGCCCATCTCGTGGTAGGCCGTGACCACGCGCTCCTTGTCGGAGAGCAGGCGGGTCTTCTTCTCGGGCCCGGCGATGACGCGCAGGATGCCCTCCTCCAGCTCCTGGGCGTCGATGACCTTGTGGCCCTTGCGGGCAGCCAGCAGGGCCGACTCGTTGACCAGGTTCGCCAGGTCGGCGCCGGTGAAGCCCGGGGTCTGGCCGGCCAGGGTGTCGAGGTCGATGTCCTTGGCGATGGGCTTGCCGCGGGTGTGTACGCGCAGGATCTCGGCGCGGCCGGCGCGGTCGGGCCGGTCCACCATGATCTGGCGGTCGAAGCGGCCCGGGCGCAGGAGGGCCGGGTCGAGGATGTCCGGCCGGTTGGTGGCCGCGATGAGGATGATGTTGTCCTTGGCCTCGAAGCCGTCCATCTCCACGAGGAGCTGGTTGAGCGTCTGCTCGCGCTCGTCGTGGCCACCGCCCATGCCGGCTCCGCGGTGGCGGCCCACGGCGTCGATCTCGTCCATGAAGATGATGCAGGGCGAATTCTGCTTGGCCTGCTCGAACAGGTCGCGCACGCGGCTGGCGCCCACGCCCACGAACATCTCCACGAAGTCCGACCCCGAGATGGAGAAGAACGGCACGCCGGCCTCGCCGGCCACGGCGCGCGCCAGCAGGGTCTTGCCCGTGCCGGGAGGGCCGTACAGCAGCACGCCCTTGGGGATGCGCGCGCCCAGCGACTGGAACCGCTTGGGGTTCTCGAGGAACTCCTTGATCTCCTCGAGCTCCTCCACGGCCTCTTCGGCGCCGGCCACGTCACGGAAGGTGATCTTGGGCTGGTCCACCGACATGCGCTTGGCCTTGCTCTTGCCGAAGCTCATGACCTTGGAGCCGCCACCCTGCATCTGGTTCATGAGGAAGATCCAGAACAGGAAGAACAGCAGGAACGGCGCCAGGGTGAGCAGGAAGCCCCACCAGGCCGATCCGCCCCTGCCCTCCACCACGAACGGCACCTTGGCCTCGTCGATGGCGGTGGTGACCTCGGCCCCGTAGTTGTCGGGGTAACCCGTGACGTAGGTCTTGCCGTCCTTGAGCGTGACGTCGAGCTCCTGGCTCTTGGTCTGCATGGTGACGGCCGACACCTTGCCCGCGGCCAGTTCCTGCTGGAACGCGGTGAAGGTGGGCTTCTGGGCGGGCTCCGACGACGAGGTGACCAGCCGCTGCGCCACGAAGGCCAGCAGGATCACGATCAGTATCGGAAATGCAGCGCTCTTGAAGAAGCGGCTCAGCGGTCAACTCCCGCTCGACGACAGGGCCCGAGGGTAGCAGCGTCCCGGCGGATCCAAGGCCACCTGCCGGTCCATGCGACCCGGACCTCAGCCGTAGGCGGTGATGAAGGGCTGCTCGCGGTACCGCTCGCCCACGTCCAGGCCGTAGCCCACCACGAACACGTCGGGCAGGCGGAAGCCCACGTAGCGGGCACCGGGGTCCAGTCGCTCGGCAGCCGGCTTGCTGAGGAGCGCGGCGACCTCCACCGATGCCGGGTCGCGCGCCGCGAGGTTGCGCATGAGGTACCGCAGCGTGCGCCCGGAGTCGATCACGTCCTCCACCAGCAGCACGTGGCGCCCCTCGATGCTCACGTCGAGGTCCTTGGTGATGCGCACCACGCCCGATGAGTGCGTGGCCGAGCCATACGACGACACGGCCATGAAGTCGATCTCGCAGGGGATGCTGAGCTCGCGCACCAGGTCGGCGGTGAAGAACACAGCGCCCTTGAGGATGCCGATGAGCAGCGGGGCGCGGCCGGCGTAGTCGGCCGATATCTGCGCCGCCATCTCGCGCACGCGGGCGTCCAGTTGCTCGCGCGTGACCAGCACCTCGCCCGGCGCCCCGGTGCTCATGCCGCCTCCGTGCTCAGGTTCACGGCCGGCGCGCCCGGCGCGGCCACGGCGTCGGCGCACGCCCGGTGGCCGGCCACCCACAGCACGCGGTCGCCGCTGGCCACCACGGCCACCCGGGCCCGGTGCCGCGCGGGCACGCCGGCCGCCTGCAGCAGCCGGCCCACGGGCTGGTGGCCTCCCCCGGGCAGCGCGATGCGATCACCGGACATGGGAGGCCGCACCACCATGGCGGGGAGGGGGCGCACCCATGCGCTGCCGGGCGAGGTGGGCCCGGCGGTCCCCCGCCGGGCGCGCACGGCCCCGCCACCGGGAAGGCGGACCGCGCCCGGCACGCCCAGGACCACGGGCGGCATCGGCTCCACGCGGCGCTCCATGGCCTCGGCCACCAGCACGCCGCGATCCACGGCCACCATGCCGCCGGGCACCTGCGTGCTGCCGCTGCCGCAGGCGGCGCGCGCCAGCACGGCGTCCACCACATCGGCCCCCATGGCGTCGCCCGGGAGCCCGGCCGCGGCCATGAGGTCGCGCACCAGCAGGCGCGCCACGCCCACGGGCTCGCGCCCGAGGGCGGCGGCGTCGAGCCCCCCGTCCCGCTTCACCCGCGCCCCGGCATGGCGCACCGCCGCGTCGATCACCTGCGCCTCGTCGGCGAGCAGGTCGGCCAGGCGCGCCACGTTGGCCTCGGCACCGGGGTGCACCGCGTCCAGCACGGGAAGCAGCCCATGGCGCACCCGGGCGCGCGCGCTGGCCATGTCGTGATTGGTGGGGTCATCCACGAACGCCACGCCCGCGGCCCGGCACCACGCGCGCGTGTCTGCCCGCGACAGGCACAGCAGTGGGCGCACCAGGCGGTCGCGCCGCGGCGCGATGCCCAGGGCTCCGGTGCGCCCGGTGCCGCGCGCCGCCCGGAACAGGATGGTCTCCACGTGGTCGGACCGCGTGTGGCCGGTTGCCACCAGGTCCAGCCCCAGGTGGCGTCGCATTCGCCCTGCCGCCGCCAGGCGGGCATCGCGCGCGCGCTCCGCCGCACCCGGGCCGGGCGCCAGGCCCAGCGCCTCGGCATGCACGGGAAGCCCCAGGGCATGGGCCGCCCGCTGCACGCCCGCCACCTCCGTGGCCGCCTCGGGTCGCAGGCCGTGGTCGATGGCCAGCACGTGTACCGGGCCGTCGTGGATGGCCGCCAGCACGTGCATGAGGCACAGGGAATCGGCGCCACCCGACACCATGGCCAGCACGCCCGAACCGGGCGGCAGGAGGTCATGGCGACGGCAGTGCGCGCGCACGCGATCCGGGAGATCCACGCGGGGAGTATTCACGAGGCGCCGGGTGTATTCACGAGGCGCCCGCGACCGCGGAGCTGATGCGCGTGAGCTCCGCCTCGGTCACCGGTCCCGCCCAGGTGGCGGCCAGGCGGCCCTGCCGGTCGAGGAACAGCGTGGTGGGCAGGCCGGTCACGCCATAGGCATCGCCCACGCGATCGTCCTGGTCCACCCCCAGCGGGAAGGTCACCCCCACCTCCCGCGCGAACTGCCGCGCCGCGTCGGGGGCGTCATCGATGGCCACGCCCACCACGCGCACGCCGGGCGTGGACCGGGCGAACCGCTGCACGGCGGGCATCTCCTCCTTGCAGGGCCCGCACCACGACGCCCACAGGTTCACCACGGTGGGCCGCGCCGACGGGCGGCCCACCGACAGGTCGCCCGCGCCCGACAGCCGCGGCACCGACACCGGGATGGCCGCCGGTCGGTCGGCCTGCGGCACCACCTCGGGAACACCCCCGATGGTGGATGCGCCGCACCCGGCGATCGTCGCGGCCGATGCCACGATGACCGCGGTTCCCGCCAGGGCGGAGATGGCTGCGCGGGCCCTCATGCCGCCGAGACTAGCCGGGCGCATCGACCCGGGTTCTCGTACCGTCACGACCATGTCGTCTCCCGAGATCGCATCGGCAGTGCTGGCCGCCGACCGGCGCGCGGGACGCGAGGTGCGCGATCGGGTGCGGGCGCTCCCTGCAGGCCACGAGTCGGCCCGCCTGGCTGCAGACGCCATGGCCCCGGCGTTCCAGGCCCTGGTGCTCTCGCTCCTGCTGCTGCCCGGGTCGCGGCTGCTCGCCGTGCGGGCCGCCGCGGCAGGCGCGGCCGCCGGGCTGGTGGCGCGGGTGGCCCGTGACGCCATCGATCGCCCGCGTCCCGGGGGACGCACGGAGGGCGGGTTTCCCTCGCGCCATGCGGCGTCGTCCACCGCCATCGCCATGGTGGTGGCGCGCCAGCGCCCCGTGCTGGGCGCGGTGGCGCGGATGATGGCGGTGACGGGAATGGCGGCCCGGGTGGCCGCCGCCGATCACGATCCCCTGGACGTGGTGGCCGGGGCGGGCCTGGGGGCCGCCGTGGCCCGGGTCATGCGGCGTCGGGGACGGCGACGCTCCGGAACTCGCCGGTGACCTGATCGTCATCCGCGCCGACGCGCCCGGCGCGGACCATGCCCGCGCGCAGGTCGGCCGAGGCCCGCTCGATTAGCGAGTCGGGGCCGGTGTCGTGATCGGACCACTGCGACACTCCCAGCCCCACCTCGCCGGTGGTCACCCGCAGCCCATCGCGGTCGCGCACCGCCACCGACTCCAGCGCGGTAGCCATGCGCTCGGCCAGGTCGCGCGCGGCATCGGCCGTGCCGGCCACCAGCGCCACGTAGCGGCCGTCGGCCTCCTTCATCACGAGGTCCGACCTGCCGGTGGCGCCGTTGACGGCAACCGTGCAGGCGTCCAGCAGGTCGTCCACCGCGCCGGCGCCGTGGCGGGCCGCGATGAGGTCCACGCGCGGGATGGCCACGATGGCTACGGCCACCGGGCTGCCGGTCTCGGCGGCGCGACGGCAGTCGCGATCGGCGATGAGGTCGAACACCTGGCGCGGGGCGGGACCGGCGCCGGGCGCGTCGGCACCGCGTGACGCCCAGCCCGCCACGATGCCGTGGGTCATTCCGGCGTGGGCCGCGCCCAGCGCGGCCATGACGACGACGGCCAGGAAGCCCGAGGCCAGCTCGGCCGACGCCACGTCGCCCGATGACGCCGCGGCCAGTGCGATGGCCGACGCCAGGAGGGTGGCGATGAGGCCCGTGCCACCGGCAAGCGGCGCGGCGAGCGCCGCCGGCACCACGAGCAGCGGCCACAGCCACCACGCGCCCATCGCCACGATGGGCACCACCGTGGCGGCGAGCAGGAGCACCAGGAGCCAGAGGCGACGCTGCCGGTACCGCGCGGCGAGGGCGGCGTCCGGGACTGGAGTGTGGTCGTCGGCGTGATTCACCGGATGCGGTGAACCGGGGCATCGGCATTCCCGGTTTCCGGAAAACTAGAGGTGGCGCCGGACGCTCCCCCGCCCGCGACCCCGGCTAGGCTCGGTCGATGACCACCATCGGCATCGTCGGCGCGGGGACCATGGGCGCGGAGATCGCACTGGTGGCCGCGCTGGCCGGGATGGATGTGCTGCTGGCCGACGCCGACCGCGAGCGCGCGGAGGCCGGGCGTGCCCGGGCGCTCGCCACCGGCGCGCGACTGGCCGAACGGGGCCGGCGCGACCCCGCCGATGTGGAGGCGTGCGCGGGTCGCATCCACGCCGTGGACGGCATCGCGGCACTGGCCCCGGCCGGCATCGTCATCGAGGCGGTGCCCGAGGACCTGGCGCTCAAGGCGCGTGTGCATGAACAGATCGATGCCGCGGTGGCGCACGACGCACTGGTGGCCACCAACACCTCGGGCCTGTCGGTCACCGCGCTCGCCGACGGCACGTCGTCGCCCGGCCGGCTGGTGGGGCTGCACTTCTTCAACCCCGCCGCCACCATGCAGCTGGTGGAGGTGATCGCCGGGGCGGCCACCACCGAGGACACCGTGGCGGGGGCCCTGGCCCTGGCCGCTGATCTGGGCAAGACGCCCGTGCGCGTGCGCGAGTGCCCGGGATTCGTGGTGAACCGCGTGCTGGTGCGCGCCATGGCCGAGGCCTTCCGCGCCGCCGCGGGCGCGCCGGTGGACCGGCACGCGGCCGACCGCACCGTGGTGGACGGCGGCCCCGCGCCCATGGGGCCCTTCGCGCTGGGCGACCTGGTGGGGCTGGACGTGCTGGAGAGCATCCGATCCGATCTCGAGGCCGCCTACGGCGACCGGTTCGCCGACGCCGGCACGCTGGCGCCCCTCGTGGCCCAGGGGCACCTCGGGCGCAAGTCCGGCGCCGGACTGGTGCCCGCGGCCGAGGGCGCCACCACCGGCACCGAGCCGGTGGTGGCAGCCGTGTACTACGCGGCCGCCATGGACGAGGCGCGCCGCCTGGCCGACGAGGGCGTGGCATCGCCATCCGACATCGACCTCGCCATGCGGCTGGGCGCCGGATGGTCCGACGGGCCGCTGGCCGCCGGCTGACCCGGGGGCGCGGCGGTCAGATCTCCACCGGCACGGCCCACTCCGGGACCAGGCCGAATCGCTGCGCCAAGGGCGTGAGCACGTCGCCCTCCAGCAACTCGATGTGCGCCAGCGACACCTGCGATGGGTGACCCACGCCCGTGGAGCGGGCGAGGCGCGTGATCTCGCGCCGCAGCGCGATGATGTACGACGCCGCGCGCGCCGACTTGAGCGCGGGGTCGATGCCGCGCTGGCGCCAGCGCGACTGCGTGGCCACCCCACTCGGGCACTGGCCCGTGTGGCACCGCTGCGCCTGGATGCAGCCGATGGACAGCATCGCCTCGCGACCCACGTTCACCATGTCCGCCCCCAGGGCGAAGGCCATGATGGACTCCTCGGGCAGCCCCAGACGTGCGCTGCCGATCCACGTGACGCGGTGCTGGATGCCCCGCTCGGCGAAGGCCCGCAGCGCGCGCGCCTGCGCCAGGCGGTAGGGAAGGCCAACGTGGTCGACGAACGCCAGCGGACCCGATCCCGTGCCCCCCTCCCCGCCGTCGATGGTGACGAAGTCCACGCCCCGGTCGCCCGGCTCCATCAGGCGCGCCAGTTCCATCCAAAACGCGGGCTGGCCGACGGCGCTCTTTATCCCTACGGGCACCCCGGTGGCCTCGGCGATGCGCTCCACCACGTCCAGCATCTCGTCGGCGTTCCCGAACTCGGGGTTGCGCGTGGGGCTGACGCATGCCACCCCCGGCTCCACGCCGCGGATGCGGGCGATCTCGGGCGTCACCTTGGAAGCCGGCAGCATGCCCCCGATGCCAGGCTTGGCCCCCTGGCTGAGCTTCAACTCGATGGCGCGGATGGGGTGCTGCTGCACCAGGTCCACCAGCTTGGGCAGGTCGAGCCGGCCGCGGGAGTCGCGTGCCCCGTACCAGCCGGTGCCGAACTGCATCACCAGGTCGCCGCCGTGGAGGTGGTAGGGCGTAAGCCCGCCTTCGCCCGTGGTCTGCATGCAGCCCGCCAGCGCGGCGCCCGCGTTGAGCGACTCCACGGCACGGGCCGACAGGGCCCCGAACGACATGCCCGAGATGTTCACCACCGACGCCGGGCGGAATGCGGAGGGCCGGTCGCGCGGACCGCCGAGCAGCTTGGCCGAGGGCAGGGGCCAGTGGTCGGGGTCGCCCCCCTCGGGCGGCGGCGCCGGGAACGCCGCGGGGCTGATGATGGGATAGCCGGGCGAGCGCTCGAACTCCGCATCGGTGCCGAACCCGAATGACGAGCTCTGCCCCTTGCTTGTGGCGTAGATCCACCGGCGCTGGTTGCGGCTGAACGGCCGCTCGTCGTCGTTGCTGGTGACGATGTACTGGCGGAGCTCGGGCCCGAAGGCCTCGAGGATGAACCGCAGGTGCCCCACCACCGGGAACACCCGCAGGATGGAGTGGCGCCGCTGGAGGACGTCGTACACCGCCACCAGGAGCAGGAACGCGGCGATGCCGATGAGCACCCACCACCCCGTCGCCATGCCGCCTCCCCGATCGCCTGCCTGCGCTGATCGTGCCGCATGCGCCGGACGGGACGCCCTCCGAACCCGCGATAGGCTGCGCGGGTGATACGCCACCAGCCCATCCCGGCCCTGCGCGACCGCTCTGTGCTGAGCCTCATCAACCACCCCGGCGACGCCCTGCGCGAGGTGCTCGACCTGGCCGATGGGCTCAAGGCCGATCGCAACTGGCCGCAGGCGCTCGAGGGCCGCGCCGTGGCCCTCATCTTCGAGCAGCCGTCCACGCGCACCCGGGTGTCGTTCGAGGTGGGCATCGCGCGCCTGGGCGGCCACCCGGTGGTGCTGGCCGGGCGCGACATGCAGCTGGGCCGCGGCGAGACCATCGAGGACACCGCCAAGGTGCTGTCGCGGTTCGTGGACGCCATCGTCATCCGCACCGTGGACCACGGCAAGGTGGTGGCGCTGGCCGAGCACGCCGACGTGCCGGTCATCAACGCGCTCACGCACGACCACCACCCCTGCCAGGGGCTGGCCGACGTCATGACCATCCGCGAGCGGTTCGGCGATGTGGCCGGAGTGCGCGCGGCGTACGTGGGCGATGGCAACAACTGCTGCCACTCGCTCATGGTGGCGGGGGCGCACCTGGGCATGGAGGTGGTCGCAGGGTGCCCCGACGGCTACCTGCCCGACCCCGACGTGGTGGCCCGGGCCGATGCCATCGCCCAGGGCAACGGGGGTGCGGTGCGGGTGGTCACCGACCCGCGCGAGGCCGTGGACGGCGCGCGCGCGGTGTACACCGACGTGTGGGTGTCGATGGGCGACGAGCAGGAGGAGGCCGAGCGCCTGCGGGTGTTCGCGCCCTACCGGGTGGACGAGGCCCTCATGGATGCCGCCGCGCCCGACGCCATCGCCATGCACCCGCTGCCGGCGCACGACGGGCTGGAGATCACTCGGGCCGTCTACCACGGGCCGCGCTCGGCGGTGTGGGACGAGGCCGAGAACCGCATGCACGTGCAGGCGGCGCTGCTGATGAACATCCTGGGGTAGCCGGCCCCGTGGCGCGGATCCTCTCGGACGACCTGCCGCGCACCCGCGTCCCCGTCCTCACCTACGCCCTCATGGCCGCGTGGGCCGTGATGTGGGTGGTGCAGTCGGTGCGCCCCGACGACGGCAACGTGGACGACTCCTCGCAGGCGCTGGCCTGCCGCTGGGGGATGGTGCCGGTGCACGTGACCGGCGGGGCCGGCAGCACCACCGATCCCTGCGTGGCGCTGTCCACGGAGCACTCCCCGTGGCTCGAGGTGCTCACCGCCCAGTTCCTGCACGCCTCGTGGTGGCACCTGCTGGGCAACCTGCTGTTCCTCTGGGTGTTCGGGCCGTCGGTGGAGGAGCGCCTGGGCCGCGTGCGGTTCCTGCCGTTCGTGCTGGGCATCGGCTACGCGGCGTTCCTGGTGGAGGCCGTGTCCGACGCCTCGTCAGTACAGCCTGTCATCGGCGGATCGGGCGTGGTGGCCGCGGTGCTGGGCGCCTACCTGGTGCTGTTCCCCACGGCGCGACTTCGCCTGGTGTCCCGCGAGGGCGAGGGCGGGGGCGGGGGCGTCCCCGCATGGATCCTCATCGCCCTCTGGATCGCCTACGAGACCATCGCGGCGCTGTCCGGCGCGCAGCCGGATACCGCCCACTGGGTGCACGTGGCCGGGTTCGCCGCTGCGGCGCTGCTGGCCCGGCCCGCCGCCGCGGGGCGTCGGCCCGGGGCCCCCCCGCCACCGCCCGAGGTGCCATGGGTACGGGTGGCGATCGCGCGCAACCAGCCCGAGGCCGAGATGATCCAGGGCCTGCTGGCCGACGCCGGCATCCCGGCCTACGTGCGCCGCATGGCGGGCTTCGACGTGCCCGACTACCTGGCCGGGGGCCCCAGAGACATCATGGTGCCGGGCGACCGCGCCCTCGAGGCGCACGCGGTGGTGGACCCGCTCGACGGCTAGCGGCCCAGCACCACCGGTGGCCTGCGCTGGCGGGGCACGCGCGCTGCCACGCCCGACAGGGCCAGCAGCCCGACGCCCATCCCGACGCATACGATGACCGCGATCCACCAGTTGGCGAGCACGGCGTCCGCCGCAGTTGAGCCCACCTCGGCCGGAGTGCCCGAATCGAGGAACGACGCCACCGCGGGAGGAATCCCCAGACGCATCCCGATGGGCACGAGGGCGATGGCCACCGAGGCGATGCCGAGCCACCGCAGCGTGCGCGCCTTGTCGCCCGATGCCCAGATGGCGACGGCGCCCATGCCCAGCGCACCAAGCAGCAACCACAAGGGGAGCCACCGCAGCATCGACGACGCGCCGGCGATGGCGGACGCCGCGCCGGGCACGTCCTGCCGTGGCACGGTCACGGTCAGGTCGAGGTCGGTGGGTATGGCCGTGCCGAGCCCGGGGTCCACTGCGCGGAGCTTCTGCTCGACCAGCGGGAGGAGCGGCGCGAAGTCGATGGTGATGGGCCCATCGGGCGCGGCCTCGTAGGCCGTGCGCGCCTCGGCGAGCGCCGGGCCCATGAGCTCGGGGAACTGAGCCCCCTCGATGGTGCTGCGCACCTGGATGGATAGCTGCTGGCGCGCGGCGGGCGTGAGGTCGAATCCACGAGCGGCCGCTGCCTGCGTGCCGCGATCCACCAAGGCGCCGGTGACGGCCTCGGCGCCCGGGGGACTCTGGATGGTCTCCACCGCCACGGCCGCGAACCCCGTGGGCGAGGTGACGCGCGCCGACGCAGTCCATGTGGCCACGGCCACCAGCCACGCGAGGACCGCGAGCACGGCGGCTATGGCCACCAGGGCGCGCCTCAGGCCGGACGTGCGGTTCATGCGGCTTCGCATCCCCCCGAACACGACCAGCCGGGCGGCGGGGTGTCAAGCGCACCGCGTGAAACGTCGGGTTGGCCATAGGATCCCGGCGTGGATGCCTTCGCCTCGTTCCTCAGCACCACGGCCGACGCCGGTGACGCGGCGCGCGAGGCCTGCGGGGCGGTGCGGCAGGCCCTCGGCGGAGCCGCGCCCGACCTGGCGGTGGTGTTCGCCACGCCGGACCTCATGGCCAACGCACCAGGCATCGCGGCCATCATCCAGCGCGACCTGGCGCCCGGGGCGCTCATCGGGTGCACGGCCGAGGCCGTGGCGGGTACCGGGCGCGAGGTGGAGCATCCCCCGGGGCTGTCGCTGTGGGCGGCCGCGCTGCCGGGGCGGGCCATCCGCGCGTTCACGCTCGACCCCGCGACCCAGGCCATCCCCGTGGACGAGGGCGCGGTGATCCTGCTGGCGGACCCCTTCGGGTTCTCCCCCGAGGCGCTGCGCCACGCCGATGGCAGCGCGCTCGAGGGCGCCATCGTGGGCGGCATGGCCTCGGGGGGTCGCCAACCGGGCGACCACCGACTGGTGGTGGACGGCGCCGTCCTGGTCGGCGGCGCGGTGGGCGTGGTGGTGCCCGGGGCGCGCGCGGTGGTGTCGCAGGGATGCCGGCCCGTGGGCCCCGAGATGACCATCACGGCCGGGGGCGAAGGCGTCATCGCCGAGCTGGCGGGCAAGCCCGCGCTGCAGCGGGTGCGCGAGGTGGTGGAGGCGCTGCCCCCGGACGAGCGCGCCCTGGTGGACCAGGGGGTGCTGGCGGGACTGGTGGTGGACGGCAACAAGCCCCAGCTGGAGCAGGGCGACTTCCTCATCCGTGGCATCGTCGGCGGCGACCCCGAGAGCGGGGCGATCGCGGTGGGCGAGGACGTGAGGGTGGGACAGGTGATGCAGCTCCAGGTGCGCGACCACGCATCGGCGGACGCCGACATGCGGCGGGCCCTGGCGGAGGTGCCCCCCGGCGCCGCGCGCGGGGCGCTGCTGTTCACCTGCAACGGGCGCGGCACGCGCATGTTCCCGGACCCCGACCACGACGCCCGCGTCATCGCCGACGTGCTGGGGCCGGTACCCATGGCCGGCATGTCCTGCAACGGGGAGATCGGCCCGGTGGGTGGACGGGCGCACCTGCACGGCTTCACCGCCACGATGGCGATATTCACATCCGATTAGCGCGTCACGAATTACATCTTCACTTATGTCATTTGACTTATGTGAATTACATGTGACATAAGCCCGGGGCCAACGAGCAGGAGATGATGATGAACGAGCCCTCAGGGGCCCCGGCAGCGCCCGCCCCCGGTAGCACCCCCGTGGCCGCGGCGGATGCGGCCACCCCCGCGCGCGGCGGCATCGCCGAGGCGATCTTCGCCGAGGTGGAGCAGATGACCGCGGGCGGCGCCATGTCGAAGAGCGACGCCTTCGAGGCCATCTCCGCGCGCACGGGCCGCCGATCGGGCACCGTGGCGGCCAACTACTACCGCATCGCGCGCAAGCGCGGCGTGGCCCTGGAGCCACGCGTGCGACGCGGTCCCGGGCGGCCCAAGGGGCAGGGCAAGGCAGGCGGTGGCGACGTGGACGCGGTGATCGGGCGCCTCGAGGAGGCCGTGCGCGACCTGGCACGCCTTGTCAGGTCGCAGGAGGCCGAGCTGGGCCGGCTGCGCGAGCAGGCCGACCAGTTCGAGCAGCTCAAGGCCCTCATCGCCAAGGCCTGAGGCCCGGGCCGGGTCCTAGGCCGGGCGCACGGGGCGCTTGTCGCCCGAGCCGGCGCGCAGCACGGGGGCCACGTCCTCCAGGGTGATCTCGTCGCCCAGGAGGTCGTCGTACGGCGCGTCACCCGCCGCCAGGTGGGCAAGCGCCGCGCGCACGGCCGCGGGCGTGTGGTGGTAGCTGCCGCGCACCGACAGCTCCCCGTAGTGGAGCGGGTGCGTGGGCAGCGTCACCGTGGTGCCGGGGGCGCACCCCCCGTAGAGCAGCACCTCGCCGCCGGGGCGCGCCAGGGCCACGGCCGCCTCCCATGCATCGGGGCGCCCCACTGCCTCCACCACGGCGTCGGGGCCGCGCCCGTCGCCATGGGCGGCGCGCACTGCGTCCGCCGCCGCGGCATCGCGTGGCGCGTCCATGGCCCGCGCGGCGCCGAACCGCAGTGCGCGGTCACGGCGCTCCGCGTGCGGATCGCACAGGGTCACCCGGCACCCGCGCACGGCCAGCAGGCCGGCGATGAGGGTGCCCTGCACGCCGCCGCCCAGCACCACCACCTCGTCCCCCTCCCCCGCTTCCACCCGCTCCACGCCGCGCACGGCGCAGGCCAGGGGCTCCACCATGGCGGCGCGCTCCGGGGCCAGTCCGGGCGGGAGCGGCAGCATGTTGCGGGCCACGATGCGGGATGGCACCCGCAGGTACTCGGCGTAGGCGCCCGACAGGTACACGATGTGCTCGCACAGCGAGGGCCGTCCCCGCAGGCACGGCGGGCACTCCCCGCAGGGCGCGGAGTTGGCCACCACCACGGCGTCGCCCTCGCGCAGGCCGTCAACCCCTGGGCCCGCCGCAGCCACCACGCCGCAGGCTTCGTGCCCGAACGGCGCCGGCGGTGGGGGGAGGGCCGGATGCCGACCCTGGCGCAGCATCTTGGCGTCCGTGGCGCAGGTGAGCGCACGGGTGACCTGCAGCACTACCTCCCCGGGACCCGGCGAGGGCACGGGGAGGTCCTCCAGGCGGAGGTCGTCGGGGCCATGGAGCACCAGCGCGCGCATGGCGGGCGACGGTACCAGCCGGGTACCCTGCCGCCCCATGAGCGACGCTCCCGCACGCACCGTGCATGCCCGTTATCCCGAGCACCTGCGCCAGCAGGTGGATGACTACCTCGACGGCCTCTGGTTCACGGTGGGCGATTCCCGCGAGGCCGCCGAAGCTGCGGGCACGGAGGGCCTGGTGGAGGCCATGCGGTACTCGCTGCTGGCCGGGGGCAAGCGCATCCGGCCGGTGCTGGCCCTGGCCACAGCCGAGTCGCTGGGGCGGGAGCCCGCCGACCTCATGCCCGCGGCGGCGGCCATCGAGCTGGTGCACACCTATTCGCTCATCCACGACGACCTGCCCGCCATGGACGACGACGACCTGCGGCGCGGCATGCCCACGTGCCACGTGCGGTTCGGCGAGGACGTGGCCATCCTCGCCGGCGACGCCCTGTTCGCCGAGGCGGTACGCCTGGTGTGCGAGGAGCAGGGCGGCGGACCCGTGGTGCAGGCCGGGATCCTGCGCGAGATCAGCCGGGCCACCGGCGTGGCGGGCATGGTGGGCGGCCAGTACCTCGACCTCAAGGGCGCGGGCGCGGGCGGAGCCGACGCGCTGGCCGCCATGCACGCGCTCAAGACCGGGCGCCTCATGGCCGTGTCGGTGCACGTGGCACTGGTGCTGAGCCCGCCGCCGCCCGGGCAGGACGCCGTGTACCGGGCCTTCGCCCGCGAGCTCGGACTGCTCTTCCAGATCGTCGACGACATCCTCGACGTGGCCGGCTCGGAGGAGGAGCTCGGCAAGGCGGTGGGCACCGACGAGCGCCTGGGGAAGGTCACCTACACGAGCCTGCACGGCATGGATCGCGCGCGCGAGCTGGCGGCCGAATCGCATGCGCGCGCCACGGCGCTGCTGGAGCAGTTGCCGGGCGACGTGGACGACCTGGCGGCCGTGGCCGACACCGCCTTCACGCGCCAGAGCTAGCCGGCCCATCCGCGGGCGGCGGCGCGCCGGTGGGTGGGTTAGCGTTCCGGCGTCCGCTTTTCGTCCACCGGAGGTCACGCAGTGCCACGACGCCCGATCAGCCTCGAGCTCGGCATGGCCACGTACATCGCGAAGAAGAAGCTGCTCCAGCGCGAGGAGCGCTTTCCCTTCACGCTCATGCTGGAGCCGCTGGAGCTGTGCAACCTTGCGTGCACCGGGTGCGGGCGCATCCAGGAGTACAAGGACGTCTTCCACAAGCGCCTCACGGTGGAGGAGTGCCTGCGGGTGGCCGATGAGTGCGGCGCGCCCATCGTGAACATCCCCGGGGGCGAGCCCCTCATCCACAAGCAGATCGACGAGATCGTGCACGGCATCATCGACCAGGGCCGGTTCGTCTACCTGTGCACTAACGGCATCCTCATGAACAAGGCGTTCGGGCGCATCGAGCCCGACACCCGGTTCGCGTTCGTGGTGCACATCGATGGCATGGAGTCGGTGCACGACCACGCGGTGGACCGCCAGGGCGTGTTCAAGAAGGCCACGGCCCACATGCGCGAGGCCATCGCGCGCGGCTACCGGGTGTGCACCAACACCACCATCTTCCGCGGCACGCCGGCCCAGGAGTACGTGGAGCTGTTCGCGTACCTGAAGGACATGGGCGTGGAGGGGTGCATCACCTCCCCCGGCTACGACTACCAGTCGGTCACCCACGACCGCGAGCAGTTCCTGGCGCGCACCGAGGCCCAGGCCCTCTACACCGAGGTGCACGAGCGCTGCGAGGGGCTG
>JADHKZ010000095.1 GCA_016780995.1 Thermoleophilia bacterium
CGCCTCGAACATCCCGGAGTCGAGGTTGGTCTTGAGCTGCCAATAGGCCGAGAGCACGTCGGGGTTCCCCACCACCGCACCGCTGCGCCAGCCGGTCATGTTGTAGGTCTTGGACAGCGAGAACACCTCGATGCCCACGTCCTTCGCCCCCGTGGTGGCCAGGAAGGACGGCGCCACGTAGCCGTCGTAGGTGATCTCCGAGTACGCGTTGTCGTGCACCACGATCAGGTCGTGCTTTCGCGCCAGCGCCACCGCGCGGTCGAAGAGGTCGTCCTCCACCACGGCGCCGGTGGGGTTGTTGGGGTAGTTCAGGTACATGAGCCGGGCGCGATCCAGCACATCGCCGGGGATGGCGTCGAAGTCCGGCTGGAAGCCCAGTTCCGGCACCAGCGGCATGGGCACGGGCTCGGCGCCCACCAGCAGCGGGCCCATGGTGTACACCGGGTAGCCCGGGTCGCTGGCCAGCGCCACGTCACCCGGATCCAGGAGGGCCAGGTTGAGGTTGGCGATGGCCTCCTTGGCGCCGAGCGCCGGGATCACCTCGGTGTCGGCGTCGAGGTCCACCCCGAACCGGCGGTCGTAGAAGCCCGCCACCGATGCGCGGAATGACTCCCGGCCACGGTTGGAGGGGTACTGGTGGGTACCCGGATCGGCCACGGCGTCCTGCATGCGGCGCACCACCAGCTCGGGCGTGGGGGTGTCGGGATCCCCGATGCCCAGCGAGATCACGTCGATGCCGGCCGCCTTCTTGGCCGCGATCTTGCGCTCGATCTCCGCGAACAGGTACGGGGGCAGCAGGCCCAGCCGCTGCGCGCCGATGGGACGGGTGCTCACATGGCCTCCAGTCGTGACATGAGATCGGCCGAGAACCGGCCGGAGTAGATGGGATCCGCGGGACCGGTCATGGTGACGCGCAGGTCGTCGGCGACGTCGATGACCAGGTCGCCGCCCGCAAGGTGCACCGTGACCGGGCTCTGCATGCCGTCCAGCCGCACGCCGGCCACGGCGGCCGCGCAGGCCCCCGTGCCGCAGGCCATGGTCACGCCCGCGCCGCGCTCCCACACCCGCATGGTCATCTCGGACGGCCCGTCACGGCGCACGAACTCCACGTTGGTGCGCTGGGGGAACCGCTCCGCGCGTTCCACCAGCGGGCCGATGTCGTGCACCACGGAGTCGGGGTCTGCGTGGCGTATGACCGCGTGCGGGTTGCCCATGGACACCTCGGTCAGGGACACGTCGCCCGCTCCGGTGGCGAGGGGCTCGTCGCCCTCGCCGGCGGGGAACACCGCGTGCCCCATGTCCACCGAAACCACCGATCCGTCCACGGACACGCGCACCTCCCCCGCCCCGGTCAGCACGCGGCCGTCGGCGGGCAACTGCCCGCGCCCGGCCAGGTACCGGGACACCATGCGGATGCCGTTGCCGCAATTCTCGGCCATGCTCCCATCGGGGTTCCACACGCGCATCTCCGGGATGGCGCCCTCCCGCACCACCTCCAGGATCCCGTCCGAGCCCACGCCGAAGTTGGCATCACACACGAGGCGCGCCCGCTCCGGCGTGATGGGGAACGACCAGTCGGCGGAATCGGTCACCACGTAGTGGTTTCCGAGTCCCTGCCACTTCTCGAATGGGATGCCGGAGGACACGAGGCGGCAGGCTAGACGACGGCCTCGCGGGCGCGCCGCCACGCCGCCCCGATGCGGGGCACCGCCTCGTGCGCCGGCCCGTCGCCCAGGTCGATGGCCAGGTCCACGTGCATGCGCCGCATCCAGGTGCGCTGCATGCGCGCCAGGCGACGCGTACGCGCCACGAGCGCGTCCTCCAGGGCGTCCCCGGGCATGCCCCCGGCGTCCAGGGCCTCCACCTCCGACATGCCGATCACCTGCCGGGGGCCCCGGGCCAGGTCGGGCCGCGCCAGGGCGCGACGCAGCTCATCCACGAGCCCCTCATCAAGCTCGCGGCGCACCCGGCGTCGGATCAGGCCCTCCAGTACCTCCGGCGGCCTGTCCACGCACGCCACCAGCGCCGGCACCCGCAGGGGCGCGGACCAGATGTCGCCAGGCCCCCCGCCGTCCCCCTGCGCCGCGCGCTCGAGCGCCCTGGCCAGCCTGCGCGGGTTGGCGGCATCCACGCGCCCTGCGGCACCGGGATCGAGTCGCCTGAGCTCTGCCATCGCCGCTCCGGGGTCGCGTGCCAGGTCCTCGGCCCATGCCCGTACCGCCGGGTCCGGCGGAGGGCGCATCTGCAGGCGGCACAGCGCTGCGCGCAGGTAGAGGCCCGTGCCCCCGGCCACCACCGGGGTGACCCCGCGCGCCAGCATGGCGTCGATGGCGCCATGGGCACCCCGTGCATAGCCGCCGGCCGTGGAGTCCTGTGTCAGGTCGAGGTCGCCCACGAGGTGGTATCGCACCTCGGCCCGCTCCGCGGGTCGCGGTGCGTCCGCTGCGATCTCCAGGCCCCGGTAGCGCTGGAAGGGGTCGGCCACCACCACCTCCGCGCCCATCTCGCGTGCCAGGGCATGGGCGATGGCGCTCTTGCCCGCGGCAGTGGGCCCGAAGAGGGCCAGGACCTGCGGTGCGGCGGTCAGGCGGCGCCCGCGGGCTGGGCCACGCGCGCCACCTCGCCGGACAGCGTGGTGGACGTGGACCCCGTGATGGTCACCCCCACCAGCGCCCCCTCGTCGGCCGGGCCGGCGAAGTTGACGGTCACGTTATGGCGGGTGCGGCCGCTCATGCGTGACGGGTCGGTGCGGGATGGGCCCTCCACCAGCACCCCCTGCACCTGCCCCACGTGGCGGGCCAGCCGACCACGTGCAGTGTTCTGCACCTCGTCGATGAGCGCGCTGATGCGCTGCGACTTGACCTCGGCCGGCACGTCGTCGCCCATGCGCTCGCCGGCCTCCGTGCCGGGTCGGGGGGAGTACACGAACGTGTAGGCCCCGTCGTACCCCACCTCGCGCACCAGCGACAGGGTGTCCTGGAAGTCCTCGTCGGTCTCCCCGGGGAAGCCCACGATCAGGTCGGTCGTGAGGGCCATGTCGGGCACCGCATCGCGGATGCGCGCCACCAGGTCGAGGTAGCGCGGGCGGTCGTACGTGCGCCGCATCGCCTTGAGGACCCGGGTGGACCCCGACTGCGCGGGCAGGTGGATGTGCTCGCACACCTCGGGCACGTCGCGATGCACCGCGATGACATCGGCCCGGATGTCCTTGGGGTGCGGGCTGGTGTAGCGCACGCGCTGGATGCCCGGCACGGACGCGACGGCGGAGAGCAGGTCCGCGAACCCCGTGCGGTCGTCGCCGCGCAGGTCCCGGCCGTATGAATTGACGTTCTGCCCGAGCAGCGTCACCTCCACCACGCCGTCCTCGGCCTGGCGGCGCACTTCGTCGAGGATGAGCTGGGGTGGGCGGCTGCTCTCGCGCCCGCGGACCGCGGGCACGATGCAGTACGAGCACACGCAGTTGCAGCCCACCGAGATCTGCACCCACGCCTGATGCCGCCTCTCGCGCAGCGACGGCAGGTCGCCGCTGAAGCGCCCGTCGAAGGTGAACGCGCCCACGGCCTGGATGCGCTCGCGGGCGAGAAGCTCGCCCAGGCGGTTCACCTCGCCGGGGCCGAACGCGATGTCCACGAACGGGAAGTCGGTGAACACCGCCTCCTTCTGGCTCTGTGCCCAGCAGCCGCCCACGGCCACCACCACGTCCGGGCGCTCCCGCTTGATGCGCCGCGCCTCACCCAGGTTCCCCATGAACCGCTCATCCGCGGATCCCCGGATGGTGCAGGTGTTGAACAGGATCAGGTCCGCATCATCACGACTGGGCGCCTCCTGGTAGCCCAGTGATCCCAGAAGGCCGCGCATGCGCTCAGAGTCGTGCGCGTTCATCTGGCACCCGAAGGTGGTGAGGTGGTACCGCGGCATCGCCGGGATGCTAGCCCGGCGATGCCCGGTGCCGCGGGCTAGGCCGCCTGCGCCTCCGGCTCGCCTTCGGCCGCCGCCGGCATGGCGTCCAGCACCTCGCCGGTGTCGGGATCCACCGTCACGTCGGGTGCCGCCAGGATGCCGGTGGCCTCGCGGATGCGCCGCTCGATCTCGTCGGCGATGTCGGTGTGCTCGATGAGGAATGCCCGCGATGCATTGCGCCCCTGCCCCAGGCGGTCATCGCCGAACGAGAAGTACGACCCGCTCTTGGTGACGATGTCGTGCTCGATGCCCAGGTCCAGCAGCGAGCCCTCACGCGACACGCCCTCGCCGTAGAGGATGTCGAACTCGGCCTGGCGGAACGGCGGGGCCACCTTGTTCTTCACCACCTTCACGCGGGCGCGGCTGCCGATGACCTCGGCACCCTCCTTCAGGTTCTCGATACGGCGCACGTCGAGGCGCACCGACGAATAGAACTTGAGCGCCCGCCCGCCGGGGGTGGTCTCGGGCGAACCGAACATGACGCCAATCTTCTCGCGCAGTTGGTTGGTGAACACGCAGATGGTGCCCGCCCGGTTGAGGGTGCCGGCCAGCTTGCGCAGCGCCTGGCTCATGAGGCGGGCCTGCAGGCCCACGTGGGTATCGCCCATCTCGCCCTCGATCTCGGCCTTGGGCACCAGGGCGGCCACCGAGTCGATGGCCACCACATCGAGCGAGCCGGAGCGCACCAGCAGGTCGGCGATCTCCAGGGCCTGCTCGCCGTGGTCGGGCTGCGACACCAGCAACTCGTCGGTGTTCACGCCGATGCGTCGCGCATACGCCGGGTCGAGCGAGTGCTCGGCGTCGATGAACGCGGCAAGCCCGCCGCGCTTCTGCGCCTGCGCCATCACGTGGTAGAGCAGCGTGGTCTTGCCCGACGCCTCCGGGCCGAAGATCTCCACGATCCGGCCGCGCGGGAGCCCGCCGATGCCCAGCGCGATGTCCAGCGGCAGTGCCCCCGTGGGCACGTAATCGATGTCGGCCAGGGGCATATCGCCCATGCGCATGATCGCGCCCTTGCCGAACTGCTTCTCGATCTGCGCGACTGCCGACCCAAGCGCCTCTTGCTTCTCCACCGTGCTCCCCCTGTTACCGCCCGTGTGGCGGCCGTCGGATCTCCGTGAAACCGGGACCATCGTAATGCGGGGCCCGGCGTGATGGAACACATGTTCGCATCCGGCCCGGACGTTCCTCCCCGGTGCGGGCACGGTAGGCCCGCCCGGCGCGCAGGGGGGTCACGCGCGCGCCGGGGGGCGCGCGCCCCCGTCACGCCGCCAGCGCCTCGCGGAGCAGGTGCAGCGCGATGGTGGAGGCGCGCAGCCGCACGCGCTCCCGATCGCCGTGCAGCCGGAGCTCCCGCACGGACGTGCCCCCGGGTCCGGCCACTGCCACGTACACCAGGCCCACCGGCTTGTCGGGAGTGCCCCCGCCGGGACCGGCCACCCCCGTGATCCCGATCGCCCAGTCGCAGCCGATCGCCTGGCGCGCGCCCTCGGCCATGGCGCGTGCCACGGGTTCCGACACCGCACCGTGCGCACGCAAGGTCTCCCCCGGCACGCCCAGGGACGACTGCTTCACCTCGTTGGAGTAGGCGATCACCCCGCCCGCAAACCATCCGCTGGAGCCGGGGACCTCGGTGAGGCGCGCGCCCACCAGCCCCCCGGTGCACGACTCCGCGGTGCCCATGGTGGCCCCGGCGGCCATCAGCATGCGTCCCACCACCTGCTCCACCCGTGACCCGTCACGCGAGAAGATGGCCCCCGGGAAGCGCGCCTCCAGGGCGTCCACGAACCCCTCGGCGGCGGGTCCCGGCGGCCGGACGGTGACCTCCAGCTCACCCGGGCGGGCACACACCCCCACCACCAGCCCGTGGGCGTCGGGCGGGTGGTCGGCCAGCGCCTCCATGAACTCCGACTCCACCACGCCGGCCAG
>JADHKZ010000096.1 GCA_016780995.1 Thermoleophilia bacterium
CGCACCAGCCCGGCCACGCGACTGACCGCCGTCCAGAACGAGAAAAGGGCCGTGGAACGTCCAAGGCCGCCACCTGTCCGGCGGCGGCCCTCGTCCCCTGTGTCCGTCACGCTCGCGGCGTCGCCCCGCTCATCCGTTGCTACGATACCTGGCCGACCTACCGCAATCCGGAGAATCACGCGTGGCCAACATCAAGCAGCAGAAGAAGCGCAACCGCCGGTCCCTCAAGCAGAGGGACACCAACATCCGCTACCGGTCCACGGTGCGAAGCGGCATGAAGCGCCTCTCCACTGCCGCCGACTCGGGCGAGGCCATCACCCCCGAGCAGGCCGCCGAGATGATGAAGACCATCGACCGCGCCGCCGCGCGCGGTGCGCTGCACAAGAACACCGCCGCCCGCCGCAAGGCGCGCGTGGCGCGCCTGGTCACCGCCTCCGCGTCCTAGCGACCGCGGCAGGCGCCGATCAGGTCGCGCACCCCGAGCTCCAGCACCATCCGCTCGCCGTCGCCGCGCGACCTCCCCAGGTCACCCAGCGCCGACACCCGCAGGTCCAGCTCCAGGTCGGCCAGCCGGGCCACGCACCATTCCCCCGCCCCCGGCGGGATGCTGCGCGCGTGCTCCACGGCCTTCTGGGCCGGGTAGCCCTTGAGCCCCGCGATGCGCTCCACGTCGGCCTGCCCGGCGCCCGGCCCCTGGGCCACGGCGATGCCCCGGAAGTGCCGCGCCAGCATGCGCTGGATCACCACCGGGTCGGTGGTGTCGCTGCCCCCGGCCAGGTCGGCCAGCAGGTCCTGCGCGGCGCGTGAGTCACCGGCCACGATGAGGTCGCCCAGCAGGTAGGCCCGGGCCTCGGGGTCCACCACCACCAGCGCGTCCACGTGCTCTTTCTGCACCGGACCATCCCCGGCGGCCAGGGCCAGCTTGGCGGCCTCGTTGGCCAGGTGGCCGGAGTCGGTACCCGCCCGCCCGGCGCGGCGCACCACCTCGTCGGCCAGTTGCCCGCTGATGCTGCTGCCGCGCTTCTTGACCTCGCCCTGCACGAACTCGCGGAACCAGGCCGCGCGCACCTTCTCGTTGCCGCGCTTGTCGGGCGGCGGTCCATAGGCCAGCACCTGACCCGCGGCCTCCACGGCCTTGAGCATGCGCGGGGTGGGAGGCCCATCGGCCACCAGCGCCAGACAACTGGTGGGCACGGGGTCATTCAGGTATTCGACCAGCGGCTCCACGTCGGCGGCCTTCCACTGGTCGGCCCTGCGCACCAGCACCAGGCGGGTGCCGCCGAACGACAGTGCCTCGCATGCCGCTCGCACCTCGGGCGCGGGCACCTCGCCGGCGTCGAACCGGTCGGGGGGCATGCCGCCCTCGCCCTCCACGCGCGCCACCAGGCGCTGCACCGCGGTATCCACCTTGGCGCGGTCCTCGCCGTGGATCCAGTAGACGGGCTTGAGGGGCTGCTTGCGCGACACGCCGCAAGGCTAGCCGTGGCGCACGACGATCCCCCCGGCGCCCGCCCGGGCGTCGATGTCGCCTCCGCGGTCGGTGCGCAGCACGCGCGCGCCCGCATCACGCGCGGCCTCCAGCGCCTGCGCGCGCGGGTGACCGAACGGGTTCCCGGCGCCCGCCGACACCAGGGCAAGCACCGGCCTGGCCCGGGCCAGCACCCCGGGCAGCCCGGGATCCTCCGACCCATGGTGGGGCACCTGCACCACGTCCACCGGGGGGATATCCAGCCGCGCCAGCACCGGGCTCTCGGCATCACCCGGCAGCAGGGCGTCCAGGCCGCGGGCGCGGGCCACCAGCACCAGGCAGCGCTGGTTGGCATCGCCCGTGGCCGGCACATTCCCCACCGGTCCGATCACCCGCACGTCCCACGCGCCCGATCGCAGCCCCGTCCCCACCTCGGCCCAGGTCACCGGCACGGCGCGCTCCGCGGCCACCCGGGCCACGGTGCGCACCATCGGGGCCGCGGCGTCGGGCTGCGGCAGCACCACGCGCCCCACGCGCATGCCGCGCAGAACCGCCTCGGCACCACCCGCATGATCCGACGACCCATGGCTGAGCACCAGCGTTCCCACCGACTGGGCGCCCAGGCGCGCGAGGCCCTGCATCACCGCGGGCGGATCCCCGGGCGGCCCGGCGTCCACCAGCACCTCCACGCGTGGGCCATCGCGCAGCGCCACCGCGGCGCCCTGCCCCACGTCCAGCATCCGCAGCGCGGGACCCGGCGGGGGCTCGGGTGGCCCACATCCGCGCATCCATGGCCAGGCCAGCAGCGCGGCGGCCGCCACGCAGCCCGCGCCCAGTGCCACGCGGGGCATGCGTCGGGGGGCACGGCCCATTCCGCCGGCAGGCGAAGCAGGCGCCGGGGACAGGGCGGGCACGCGGCGCAGCCACCGCCAGGCAACCGGCGGCAGGGCCGCCAGCGCGACCAGCGGCAGGGCGCCCCAGGCCGGCACCGGCTGCACCGCGCCGGGGATGGCCGCGGCCAGTGCAGCCACGCCCATGATGACCGACGCCCCCAGGCCCGCGATCCACGCCAGGGCCACGCCCACGGGTGCAAGGGCGGCATTTCCCACCACCCCCAGCATCGACACCACCACCACGGGACCGGCGATGGGCACGGCCACCAGGTTGGCCAGCAGCCCCACCACCGACACGCTGCCGAACCCCGCCGCCAGCACCGGCGCGGTGGCCAGCCCCGCGCCCGCCGACTGGCCCACCAGGTCGGCGGCACGCCCCGGCATGTAGCCGCGCAACCACGCGCCCACGGGGGGCGAGATGGCAAACAGGCCGGCCACCGCGGCGAACGAGAGTTGCAGGCCCGGGTCGCCGATGGCCAGGGGGTCGAGCACCAGCATGGCCGCGAGGGCCACCAGCAGCGCGTTCCAGGGGGCACGGCGCCCGCCGCGGAGATCGGCGGCCACGCCGATGGCGCCCATCAGCCCTGCGCGCAGCACCGAGGCCCCGCCGTCGCAGGCCAGGCAGTAGGCCAGCATGGCGGCACCGGCGGCCCCCACCCGCCGGGTGCGCGTGATGCCCGCGGCCGCCAGGGCGGCCATCACCCCGATGCCGATCACCGCCACGTTCTGGCCGCTCACGGCCAGCAGGTGCCACAGCCCCGAGTCGCGCATGCGCTGGGCCGCCCGCTCCGACAGGGCCTCGCCGCCGCCAAGCGCCATGCCGCGCACCATCGCGGCACGGTCACCGGTGAGCCCCGCCGCCACGTTGTCCTGCGCCCACCTGCGCAGCGCATCCCGCGCCCCCCATGGCCCCCCGCGCCAGGCAACGCGCTCCACACGCACGGCATCCATGCGCGCGGCGATGCCCTTGCGCCTCAGCCATGCCCGCCACCAATCGGGCGATCCCGCGCGCGCGGCAGGCGCGATGGTGCCCGACACCCGCACCACGGCACCCACCGCGGGCTCCACCCCCCGGGGCAGGTCCATCAGCAGCCGCGTGCCCGGTGGCACGGAGCCCGCGCCCGACAGGCGTACGGCCTCCACCGGCACCCGCGCGCCCGCCCGGGACCGCGCCACCCCTCCCGTCACCACCACCATGCCCTGCGCTCCTCCGGCGCGCTCCACGGGTGCCGGCACGCCGGCCTGCACGCGCACCGCGCCCCAGGCACACCCGCCCCCCGCGCACGCCACCGCGAGCGCCGATACCACCACCACGGTGGCGCCCCGGCGCCATGCCGCCACCGCCGCGCAGGCGGCCACGGCGCAGGCCCACAGCGCGGCTGCCACGGGCACCCCTCGCGTCCCCGCCACCAGGCCCGCCACCAACGCCGCCGGCAGGGCCAGCGGCACCCGATGGATCACGGTACGAGTCGGGGCCGGAGCGCCTCCATGCGCGCCGGGCCGATGCCGGGCACCTCGTCCAGCTGGTCCACCGACGAGAACCCGCCGTGGGAGTCGCGCCAGGCGATGATGCGCGCTGCAAGCGCAGGCCCCACGCCATCGAGGGCCTCCAGGTCGGCCTGGGTGGCCGACGACAGGCTCACGGGGCCGGACGGGCCGCTCCCCGTGGCACCCGCCCTGGCGCCACCCGCCGCTGCACCCCCTGCGCCCACGGGTGCCCGTGAGGGGATGACCACCTGCTGCCCGTCGGCCAGCGGTGCGGCCAGGTTGAGCCGCGACATGTCGGCCATGCGCGTGGGGCCGCCGGCAAGTCGCACGGCCTGGATCACACGGGAATCGCCGCCCACGCGGTACACCCCCGGCCGTCGCACGGCCCCGGCCACGTGCACCAGGGTGACCTTGGGTACGTCCGGCCGTCGCGACACCTGGGCGGGCGGGGTGGCAGGCCGTTCGGCCGCGCCGTCGCCCATCGACCGCCACGCCAGCAGGCCCAGCACCACGGCGATGAGGCCGTACAGCCAGCCCGACCTGCGCAGCCACGGCAGCAATCCGTCCATGGGGCCACGGTATGCACCCACTGCGCACGAGTCGCGCACCGCGCGTGACGACGCACGCGCGCGGACGTTACTTCCCTGCCACCACCACGTTCACCAGCTTGCCCGGCACCACGATGGTGCGCACCGGGTCCGCCCCGCCCATGGCGGCCTGCACCTTGGGCAGCGACAGCGCCAGGTCCACCAGCGCCTGCTCATCCGCGCCGGCGGGCACCTCGGCGCGATCGCGCAACTTGCCGTTGACCTGGAACACGATGGTCTCGGTGTCGGCCACCAGGAACGCCGGGTCGGCCAGCGGCCAGGGCTCCTCCCACAGGCGCTCGCCCCCCATGGCCGCCCACAGGTCCGATGCGATGTGCGGCGCGAACGGGAAGAGCAGCGACACCGTGGTGCGCGCCGCATGCCACAGCGCCCTCTGGCCGGCGGGCGATTCCAGCGCGCCCTCCGACGCCTGGCGCGTGGCCTGGTTGACCAGTTCCTGGATGGCCGAGATGGCGGTGTGGAACGAGAATCGCTCCCCGATGTCCTGCGACACCTTCTCCACCGTGGCCTCGGCCTTGCGCACCAGCGCCAGCGCGGCGTCGTCTCCGTCCAGGTCCCCCGGTGCGGGGCGCCCGGGGTCGGCATCGCCGGGAAGACCACGCACCAGGCGCCACACGCGATCCAGGAAGCGGCGCTGCCCCTCCACCCCGCTGTCGCTCCACTCGGCATCGTCGGCCGCGGGGCCCATGAACAGGATGTACAGGCGCAGGGTATCGGCACCGAACCGGCTGATGATGGCGTCGGGCGGCACCACGTTGCCCTTGCTCTTGCTCATCTTGGCGCCCTGGTGGTGGATCATCCCCTGCGTGAATAGGCGCGCGAAGGGCTCGCGCGTTCCCACCAGCCCCAGGTCGTGCAGCACCTTGGTGAAGAACCGGGCGTAGAGCAGGTGCAGGATGGCGTGCTCCACGCCACCGATGTACTGGTCGACGGGCAGCCAGTAGTCGGCGATCTCGCGATCGAACGGCCCGCCCGTGAAGTGCGGCGCGGTGTAGCGCAGGAAGTACCACGACGAGTCCACGAACGTGTCCATGGTGTCGGTCTCGCGCTCGGCCGGTCCGCCGCACGACGGGCAGGTGGTGGCCACCCAGTCGGCGGCCGCGGCCAGGGGACTGCGGCCCTGCGGCGCGTAGTCATCCACGTGGGGCAGCAGCACGGGCAGCTGGTCGTCGGGCACCGGCACCACGCCGCAGACCGCGCAGTTGACCACCGGGATGGGCGCGCCCCAGTAGCGCTGGCGCGAGATGAGCCAGTCGCGCAGCCGGTATCCCACGGTGGCGTCGCCCTCTCCGCGCTCTGCCAGCTGGGCGCACACCGCCTGCTTGGCCTGCTCCACCTCCATGCCATC
>JADHKZ010000097.1 GCA_016780995.1 Thermoleophilia bacterium
TGGCCGAGATGGACGTGGAGGCCGCCCGGCGGTTCGCCGCCCAGGGTCACGGCATGTGCGACGCCATCGAGGCGCTGCCGGTGCCCGTGATCGCCGCCATCAACGGGTTCGCCCTCGGCGGTGGGTGCGAGCTGGCGCTGGCCTGCGACATCCGGCTGGCATCGGAGGGCACGAAGATGTCGCAGCCCGAGGTGTCGCTGGGCATCCCGCCCGGCTGGGGCGGCACGCAGCGCCTGCCGCGCCTGTGCGGCGAGGGCTTCGCCACGCGCATGATCCTGACGGGCGCGATGATCGGGCCCGACGAGGCCCTGCGCGCCGGCCTGGTGAGTGCGGTCCATCCGGCAGACGACCTGCTGGACGCCGCCGTGGCGCTGGGCGAGGAGATCGCGCAGAAGTCTCCGTCGGCCGTGGCGTTGTCCAAGCGACTCATCCACGCCGCGCTGGGCGAGCGCGAGAGCCTGTTGCACGCCGAGGCCGAGGCCTTCGCCCGCCAGTTCGACCATCCGGAGCGCCGGGAGGGCATGGTGGCCTTCCTCGAGAAGCGCGCGCCGGGATGGACGTCCCCCTAGGGTCGGAAGACCGCCCTCGCGGCCTCTGGCCGCTGGTATGCTCGCCGCCGCCTCGCGGTGCGGTGCGCACCTCTCCGCGCGAGCGGATGGAACCAACTCCCAGGAGCCCTGTTTCGTGAAGATCGCCGTCTGCGTCAAAGAGGTGCCGGACACGACCGCTGAGAAGCGGATCGACCCGGGCACCGGCCGCCTCGTCCGCGACGAGGGCGACCGCATGCTCAACGAGTTCGACAAATATGCGGTGGAAGAGGCCGTCCGCCTGAAGGAGGCCGGCGCCGCCGATGAGGTCATCCTCATCTCGCTCGGCCCCGAGAAGGCCGTGGAGTCACTGCGCCAGGGCCTGGCCATGGGCGCCGACCGCCTGGTGCTGGTGAGCGACCCCGCCGCCGTGGGGTCCGACTACCTCGGCACCGCCAAGGCCCTTGCCACGGTGCTCGAGGGGACCGGCGCCGAGCTGGTGCTGCTGGGCTCCGAGGCCACCGACGCCCGCTCGGGCGTGATGGCGGCCTACCTGGGCGAGGTCTCGGGCCGCGCCTGGGTCACCTCGGCCAACTCGCTGGCCGTGAACGGCGGCAGCATCACGGTGGAGCGCCAGAGCGATGACGGCGTGGACACCGTGGAGGCCCCGCTGCCGGCCGTGGTGTCGGTGACCAAGGCCATCAACGAGCCGCGCTATCCGTCGCTCAAGGGCATCATGGGCGCCAAGAAGAAGCCGCAGGACGTCACGTCGCTGGCCGAGGCCGGCATCGACGCCTCCGGCGTTGGCGAGCAGGGAGCCAAGACCAAGGTGGTCGGCGTGGAGACGCCGCCCGCCCGCACCGCCGGCCAGGTGGTCAAGGACGAGGGCAACGGCGCCCAGCAGATCCTCGACTTCCTGATCGACAAGAAGATCGTCTGAACCCGGACTCGGAACCGAAAGGACCTAACGACATGGCAGGCATCCTCGTCGTCGCCGAGCCCCAGGGCAGCGGCTTCCGTCGCGTTGGCCTCGAGATCCTCTCGAAGGCACGCGACCTCAAGAACTCCACCGGCGGGCCGCTCGCGGCCTACGTCGGCGGATCGGGCGTGGCCGACCAGGCCGCCCAGCTGGGCGCCTATGGCGCCGAGAAGGTGTTCGTCGCCGACCACGAGGCCCTGGCCTCCGGCCTGGCCGCCCCACACGTGGACATCATCGCCAAGCTGCAGGCAGAGAACGACTTCTCGGCCATCCTGTTCGGCGGCACCTCGCAGGGTCGGGACACCGCCGCCGCGCTGGCCGCCCGCCTGGGCGCCGGCCTGAACAGCGACTCCACCGACCTCGCGGCCAGTGGCAGCGGCCTGCAGGCCACCCGTCCGGCATTCGGCGGCCAGAACCTCGTGAAGAGCGAGTGGACCGGCGGCCCGCAGATCGCCCTGGTGCGCCCCAACTCGTTCCAGGCCAGCGAGAGCGGTGGGTCGGCCGAGGTGGTGGCGGTCACGCCGGACATCTCCGAGGCGTCACTGCGCACGAAGATGACCTCCCGTAAGCCGGTGGAGGAGGGCAAGGTCAGCCTGGAGGAGGCCAGCATCATCGTCTCCGGCGGTCGTGGCCTGGGCGCCCCCGAGAACTTCGCGGTGGTCGAGGCCCTCGCGGCCTCGCTGGGCGCGGCAGTGGGCGCATCGCGCGCCGCGGTGGACGCCGGGTGGTACCCGCACCCCAACCAGGTGGGCCAGACCGGCAAGACGGTGTCGCCCAACCTGTACATCGCCTGCGGGATTTCCGGCGCGGTGCAGCACAAGGTGGGCATGCAGACGTCCGACGTGATCGTGGCGATCAACAAGGACGAGGAGGCGCCCATCTTCGGGTTCGCCGACTTCGGCGTGGTGGGCGACCTGTTCGAGATCGTCCCCAAGCTCACCGAGCTCATCAACCAGCGCAAGGGCTAGCGCCCGCGCAGGCATGAATGGCCGCGCGGCCGGGGCATCGCCCCGGCCGCGCTATCATGCCGCCCCCGTGGCACCGACCGGGCCACGCACACCGAGGGAATCGAGAGGGAACGTGAAGGCCGAGATCCACCCCGAGTACGTCGTCTCGCAGGTCACCTGCACCTGCGGCAACGAGTTCACCACCCGATCGACCCAGCCCGAGATCCGCGTGGAGATCTGCTCCGAGTGCCACCCGTTCTACACGGGCAAGCAGAAGATCGTGGACACGGGTGGCCGCATCGAGCGCTTCAACAAGAAGCGCAAGCAAGCGGAATAGCGTCCCGGTGAGCGGCGGGGTAGCGCGCCTCGTCGAGCAGGTCGAGCGCACCCGCGCCGAGCTCTCCGACGCCCTGTCGGACCCCGACGCCGCATCCGACCGCTCGCGATATGCCGACCTCACGCGTCGGTATGCCGGCCTGGAGGAGGCCGCGGTGCTGGCCGCGCGCTGGCGCGATGCCGACACACAGGCGGCCGAGGCCCGCGAGATGCTCGCCGAGGGCGAGGACGAGGACATCCGCGCGCTGCTGCGCGAGGCCGAGGCCGAGGTGCAGGAGCTCGAGCCCCTCATCCGCCAGGCCATGGTGGAGCCCGACCCCAACGACGCCCGCGACGTGATCGTGGAGGTGCGGGCGGGCGCCGGCGGCGAGGAGGCCGCGCTGTTCGCGCGTGACCTGCTGGACGTCTACAGCCGTTACGCCACCGCCCGCGGCTACAAGATGGAACTGCTCGACGTGCGCGACGCCGACGCCGGTGGCCTGAAGGAGGCCACCTTCGCCGTCAAGGGCGCGGGCGCGTTCAGCGTGTTCAAGCACGAGGGGGGCGTGCACCGCGTGCAGCGGGTGCCCGCCACCGAGAGCCAGGGGCGCATCCACACCTCCACGGCCACCGTGGCCGTGCTGCCCGAGGCCGAGGAGGTGGACGTGCAGATCGACCAGAACGACCTCAAGGTCGACGTCTACCGCTCCAGCGGCCCCGGGGGCCAGAGCGTGAACACCACCGACTCGGCCGTGCGCATCACGCACATCCCCACCGGCGTGGTGGTGTCGATGCAGGACGAGAAGAGCCAGCTCCAGAACAAGGAGCGCGCCATGCGCGTGCTGCGCGCCCGCCTGCTGGAGAAGGCCCAGGCCGAGCAGGAGGCGGAGCTCCGGAGCACCCGGCAGGCCCACGTGGGCAGCGGCGACCGCTCGGAGAAGATCCGCACCTACAACTACCCCCAGAACCGCGTGACCGACCACCGCATCGGCGTCACCGTGCCGCTCAAGGAGCAGGTGCTGCAGGGGCAACTGGGCAACCTGACCGACGCCCTGCAGGCCGAGGAGCGCCGGCTCCTGCTGGAGGCGCAGGAGGCCGAGCTGGCCGGGGGCACCAGCTGAGCCAGGGCCCCCTGACCGTCGCCGAGATCGTGCGGCGGTCCACCGGGTGGCTGGGCTCCCGGGGGTCGGACACCCCGCGGCTGGACGCCGAGGTGCTCATCGGCCACGCCCTGGGGCTGGAGCGCATCCAGCTCTACACCGAGGCCGAGCGCCCGCTCACCGACGACGAGCTGTCCGCATGCCGGGCGCTCATCGCGCGCCGCGGCGAGATGGAGCCGGTGGCGCACATCACCGGCCGCCGCGCCTTCGGCCGACTGGATCTCGAGGTGAACCCCGACGTTCTGGTGCCGCGCCCCGACACCGAGGTGGTGGTGGACGTGGTGGTGGAGATGGCCCCGCAGGGCGCGCGCGTGGCCGACTGGGGAACCGGATCCGGGGCCATCGCCCTGTCGGTGGCCGACCAGCGCCCCGACGTGACGGTGGTGGGCCTGGAGCGCAGCGCCGCGGCGCTGGAGGTGGCGCAGCGCAACCTGGCCGCGCGGGCCGACCTGGCCGACCGGGTGTCGCTGGTGCGAAGCGACGGCATGGCCGCGGTGGCCGGCAGCGAGTTCGACGTGGTGGTGTCCAACCCGCCGTACCTGGTGCCCGCAGACCTCGACCGGTACCCCGCGCTTCGCCACGAGCCCGAGCAGGCGCTGGTGGCCGGGCCGGAGGGCACCGAGGACCACGATCGCGTGGCGGCGGAGGCCGCCGCCGCCCTGGTGCCGGGCGGGCTGCTGGTGATGGAGATGGGGGAGGGGCAGCACGACGGCGTGGCGGCCATCATGGCGGCGCACGGGTTCACGGACGTGCAGGCGCGCGCCGACCTGGCGGGCATCCCGCGCGCCATCTGCGGGCGGCGAACATAGGGCGGATGGCCCATGGGGGGAATCCGGGACCCCCGCTACCATGGCCGCGTCATCAGCAGTCAATAGCCGGAGCGCGCGCGTGAGCTTCTTCGATCCCGAGAGCCAGCTGTCCCAGGACGTGTCCGAGGCCGACCCCGCCGTCGCCTCGCTGCTGCGGCAGGAGCTGGAGCGACAGGCCGAGACGCTGGAGATGATCGCCAGCGAGAACTTCACGAGCATCGCCATCCTGCAGGCCGTGGGCTCGGTGCTCACCAACAAGTACGCCGAGGGGCTGCCGCACAAGCGCTACTACGGTGGCTGCGAGGTGGTGGACGAGGTGGAGGATCTGGCCATCGCCCGGGCCAAGGACCTGTTCGGCTGCGACCACGTCAACGTGCAGCCCCACTCGGGCAGCACCGCCAACGAGGCCGCCTACAGCGTGCTGCTGGAGCCCGGCGACCGGGTGATGGGCATGTCGCTGGCGCACGGCGGGCACCTCACCCACGGGCTCAAGGTGAACTTCTCGGGCCGCATGTACGAGTTCCACGGCTACGGCGTGAGCCCCGAAACCCATCGCCTCGACATGGACGAGATCCGCCGCCAGGCCCACGAGGTGAAGCCCAAGCTCATCGTGGCCGGCGCCAGCGCCTACCCGCGCACCCTCGACTTCCCCGCCTTCCGCGACATCGCCGACGAGGCGGGGGCCAAGCTCATGGTGGACATGGCCCACATCTCGGGCCTGGTGGCCGGCGGCGTGCACCCCAGCCCGGTGGGCATCGCCCACGTGGTCACCTCCACCATGCACAAGACCCTGGGCGGCCCGCGCGCGGGCTTCATCATGTGCGACGAGGAGTACGCCAGCGCCATCGACCGCGCGGTGTTCCCGGGCCTGCAGGGAGGCCCCCTCATGCACGTGATCGCCGGGAAGGCCATCGCGTTCGGCCAGTGCCTCACGCCGGAGTTCCGCGAGCGCCAGCAGCGCACCGTGGACAACTGCCGGGCCATGGCCGACG
>JADHKZ010000016.1 GCA_016780995.1 Thermoleophilia bacterium
AGGCCGGGCGGTCGCGCTCCACGGGACGCGACCGGGCGCTCTCGCGGTGCCCATCGTCGAAGCCCGTGGCGATGACCGTGACCCGCACGTCGTCGCCCAGGCTGTCGTCCACCACGGTGCCGAAGATGACGTTGCAGTTGGGGTCTGCGGCCTCGCGCACCACGCTTGCGGCCTCATCCACCTCGAACAGGCCCAGGTTGTGCGTGCCGGCGATGGAGAGGATGACCCCCGTGGCGCCCTTCATGCTGGTCTCCAGCAGCGGCGACGAGGTGGCGATGCGCGCGGCCTCGGAGGCGCGGTTCTCGCCCGTGGCGATGCCGATGCCCATGAGCGACGAGCCGGCGCCGCTCATGATGGTGCGCACGTCGGCGAAGTCGAGGTTGATGAGCCCGGGCACCGTGATGAGGTCGGTGATGCCCTGCACGCCCTGGCGCAGGACGTCGTCGGCCATGTTGAAGGCCTCGGTGATGGGCGTGTTGCGGTCCACGATCTCCAGCAGGCGGTCGTTGGGGATGACGATGACCGAGTCGACCTGCTGGCGCAGGGCCTCAATGCCGTCATCGGCGCGGCGGGTGCGCTGGCGCCCCTCGAACGCGAAGGGCTTGGTGACCACGCCCACTGTGAGCGCGCCCTGCTCGCGCGAGATCTGCGCGATCACCGGCGCGGCGCCCGTGCCGGTGCCCCCGCCCTCGCCCGCCGTGACGAACACCATGTCGGCGCCGCGGATGGCCTCCTTGAGCTCCTCGCGGCTCTCCTCGGCGGCCTCGCGGCCTACCTGCGGGTCGGCGCCGGCGCCAAGGCCCCGGGTGATGGTGCCGCCGATGTGGATCTTCACGTCGGCATCGCAGCTGGTGAGCGCCTGCGCGTCGGTGTTGACGGCGATGAATTCCACGCCGCGCACGCCGTGCTCGATCATGCGGTTGACGGCGTTGGAACCGCCGCCACCCACGCCGATGACCTTGATGACCGCCAGGTAGTTGCTGCTCTCCACGACCCCGACCCTCCCCGGGTGCTTCGGATGCCCAACGCTCGTTGCAGGGGGCTTGCTCACGATTCGCGTGCCTCGACCCTAATCCTCCCTGCACATGGGTTCAACCTGCGGTTGAGGGAGGTGGCGGACCACTCCCTAGACCCTCAATCCCGGGTTGAGGGTCTAGGGAGTGGTGCTGGTTCCGCCGGTGGTGCTGGTGCCTCCGGTGGTATCCGTTGGCACAGGTGTCGTGGAGGTGTCACCGGTTGATGAAGTGCCTGGCACCGGGGTGGGCACCACGGGCACGATCCTCGACCCCAGCATCGGGCGCGCGGGGTTGGAGATGTCCAGGTACGCCGCCCGCGACAGCGCGGCGGGGTCGGCCTGGGCCAGCACCGCGGCCAGGGCCTGGGCCTTCTGCGCCAGCTTGGTGGGCGTGCCGATGCGCAGCTCAAGGCCGTTGGCCAGGTCGGCGAACAGGCGACCGTCCTGGAACCGCAGGTTGCGAAGGCGCCCGGCCACCTCGGGCTGCAGCCAGCCAATGAACAGCAGCGCAGCCCGCTGGCCGGGATCGGTGATCACGCCCCCGGGCGGCGGCGCCTTCACCTTGATCACCGGCAGGCCTCCAGTGCTCCCGGCCTTGCCCATCACCTGCCCCGACGGCGACAGCAGGTACCGCCCGCCGCCCTCCACGGCCAGGATGGCCACCGGTTCACCCATGGTCACGTCCACGATGATGGACCGGGGCCAATCACGCTCGATGCGCACGTCGAGCACCCCGGGAAAGCGGGTGAGCGCGCGGCGCATGTCGCCCACCGGCAGGCGCACCATCGATCCCGTACCGGCCACCAGCTCGGCGGTCTGCTGCACCGCCGCCGTGTCCTTGCCCGTGTATCCGTCCACCGTGACGCCCGAGATGCCGCACGCCGGGCCGCTGACCATCCACAGGATGAGCAGCAGCAGCGCCACGGCCACGGCGGCCCAGTAGGAGATCCTGCGCACCCATGGGTTGCCCGCCACGGCCGATGCGCGCTCGGCAGCCGACGGGCCCGCGGGCTTCCTGCGGTTTCGGGGCGGTCGCCGGGGCGGGCGGTCGCGCGTGGGCACCTAGGCGATCTCCGCGAGCGGTGGCGCGCCGATGCCCCATTGGGGGTGCAGGTAGCGCACCTCGGCGTGCAGCACCGGGCCGCCGGCATCGCGCACCCGGCGGCGGGCCTCGTCCATGAGCGCCACCACGTCGCGCGCCGTGGCATCTGGGCCCGCCTCGATGAAGTTGGCGTGCACCGGGGAGATGCGGGCCCCGCCGATGGCGTGGCCCTTGAGGCCCGCGGCCTCGATGAGCCGCCCCGCCGACTGGCCCTCGGGGTTGGTGAACACGCTGCCGAACGTGCGCACGCCCTGCGGCTGCGTGGACCGCCGGTGCGCGCGGAACTCATCCAGCTGCGCCTTGATGGCTGTGGGATCACCAGGCGCCAGTGCGAACCCCACGGCCGCCACCACCTGGTCGCCGGCCACGGAGGTGGTGCGGTAGCCCATGGCCAGGTCATCGCGACCCACGCGGCGGCGCCCCTCGGCATCGCACACCACCGCCCAGTCGAGCACCTGAGAGAGGTCCGATGAATACGCGCCCGCGTTCATGGCCACCGCCCCGCCCGCGGTACCGGGGATGCTGGCGCCGAACTCCAGGCCCGTGAGCCCCGCGTTGGCGGCGCGCTGCACGGCGCGGGGAAGCGAGGCCCCTCCCCCGCACCACAGCGTGCGGTCGCCGCGCACCGAGATGGACGACAGCCGCCCCGCCAGCCGGATGACCATGCCGCGGAAGCCATCGTCGTCGACGATGAGGTTGGACCCCCGCCCCACCACGGCCACCGGCGCATCCTGCTGGCGCGCCCACTGCAGGGCCTGGGTGACGGCACGGAACGACGTGCAGGTGGCCAGGGCATCGGCCGTGCCGCCCACCTTGATGCTGGTGAGGGGCGCCAGGGGCGCCTTGCGCTGGATGGCCGCCGGCGCCTCAGCCACCTGCGCCCCCCAGCGCGGCCAGGATGCGCGGGCCGAGCGTGGTGATGTCGCCCGCCCCGATGGTGAGCACCAGGTCGCCCTGCTGCAGGTCGGGCACCAGCACGGCCGGCACGTCGTCCAGGCGAGGCACGTTGAGCACCTCCTGCGGGCCGTTGACCGACCGGGTGACCAGCGTGCCATCCACCCCTGGCACGGGGTCCTCGCGGGCGGCGTACACGTCGGTGACCACCACCACGTCGGCCGCCGACAGCGCGCGGCCGAACTGGTCGGCCAGCGCCTGCGTGCGCGAATACAGGTGCGGCTGGAACACCGCCACCACGCGCCCCGCATGCTGGTCGCGCGCCGCGGCCAGGGTGGCGGCCACCTCTACCGGGTGGTGGGCGTAGTCGTCCACCACGCTCACCCCCGCGGCGGTGCCCTTGTGCTCGAACCGGCGCCCCACGCCCGAGAACAGCGCGATGCGCGCGGCCGCCTGGTCAACATCCACCCCGCACCACTCGGCCAGGGCAATGGCGCACGCGGCGTTCCACCGGTTGTGGGCGCCGGGCGCGGCGATTGCGAGCGACGCCGTGCGGCCATCGGCCAGCGCCAGTTGGTCGCCCTGCACGCGCGCCCATGCCCCGGGGAATGCCCCCACCACGCGCACCGGGCACGGGGCCGATGCCGCCACCGCCTGGGCGCGGGCGTCGGGGCCCACCACCAGTAGGCCGTCCGCGGGAAGCGCCTGCACGAACTGCCGGAACACGTCCTCCACCTCCTCGATGGAGGCGTACTCGGAGTGGTGGTCGTGATCGATGTTGAGCAGGATGGCCGCCTGGGGCGAGAGCCGCAGCAGCGAGCGGTCGCTCTCATCGGCCTCGGCGCAGAACCACGGCCCGTCGCCCCACGCCGCGCCGGTGCCATCGCCCCACGGGACCTCGGCGCCCACGCAGAGGGTGGCGCCGCCAAGGGCCAGCGACAGCATGGCCGTGGTGGTGGACTTGCCGTGCGCGCCCGCCACCGCAAGCCCCCGGTGGCCTTCCATGAGCATGGCCAGAAGATCGGACCGGTGCAGCACGGGAAGGCCCCGCTCGCGCGCCGCCGCCATCTCGGGGTTGTCGTCGGGGATCGCCGTGGACGCGAACACCATCTGCGTGGCTTCGGGGATGGCGTCGGCGCCATGGCCGGCGCCCACCGTGGCCCCTGCCGCGCGGAGGGCCGCGAGCGCGGAGCCCTCCTCGCGGTCGGTGCCGGACACCGTCCAGCCCGACCGCAGCGCCAGCAGCCCCAGGGCGCTCATGCCGGCGCCCCCGGCGCCCACCAGGTGGATGGCCCGCGTGGTCATCGGCGGCTGCGCCGGGCCACCGACTCCACCATGTCGGCGATGCGCTCGGCGGCGTCGGGGCGCGCGGCGGCGCGGGCGGCCTGGCCCATCACCTCGAGCCGCTCGGGCTCAGCCAGGAGCGCGCCCACGAGCTCGCGAAGCCTCTCGGGCGTGCAGTCATCATCGGTGATCATGATGGCCGCGCCGGCCTCCGACAGCCACCGCGCGTTGCCGGTCTGGTGGTCGGCCGTGGCGTGGGGGTAGGGCACCAGGATGGCCGGGCGCCCCACGGCCGCGAGCTCGAACACCGACCCGCCAGAGCGGGAGATGACCAGGTCGGCCGCCGCGATGGCCTGCGGGAAGTCATCGAGGAACCCGTGCACGTGGTAGCGCGGCCCGCACCCCTGCTCCTGCACCCGCGCACGCACCTCGGGCTCGTTGCGCTCCCCCGCCACGTGCACCACCTGGAAGGGCGGATTGGGGCAGAAGGCCCCGATGGCGGCGTCGTTGATGGACTGTGCGCCCTGGCTGCCGCCGGCCACCAGCACGCAGGTGGCCGAGGGGTCGAGCGCCAGGCGCCTGCGACCCTCCTCGCGCGTGGCGTCACGCACCGCCCGGCTCACCGGCCGGCCCGTGACCGTGTACTTGCGGCTGCGGCGCCCGGCCACAGGGAACGCCAGCGCCACGCGCTTGGCGAACGGCGCGGCAAGCCGGTTGGCCAGGCCCATGCGCGAGTCGGCCTCCATCAGCACCACCCGACGCCGGGTGAGCCTGCCCGCGATGGCCGCGGGCCCGGCCATGTAGCCGCCGCCGCCCACCACCACCTGTGCGCGGCGGCGGCGCAGCACGCCCATCATGCGCGGCACCGCCAGCGCGGCCAGCACCACGGCCCACAGGTTGCGCAGCGACAGGCGCCGGTCCAGCCCCCGCAGCGGCACGTGGTCCTCGGGGTACCCGTGGCTCTCGGGGATTCCCGATCCGGCGCGGCCCCCCACGCCAACGAAGCTCACCTCATGCCCGCGTGCGCGAAGCTCCTCAGCCAGCGCCAGCGCCGGCATGATGTGACCCGCCGTCCCGCCGGCCGCGATCACCACGCGCAGCGGGTCGCCCGGGGACCACGCTGAGCGACGGCGCCTTCGCCCGCGATCTGCGGCTGATCCCGACGAGGATCCCTGATGCTGCGGTGAGGACGACGAGGCTGCTTCCCCCATAGCTGACAAACGGAAGCGGCACGCCCGTGACCGGAAGGACACCGAGCACCGCCCCCAGGTTGACGATGGCCTGGATGCTGATGAGCGACACCAGGCCACCCGCCAGGAGCCTGAGCCGGAGGTCGGGAGCCGCCAAGGCGATACGGTAGCCGCTCCATATGACGACCCCCATCAGGGCGATCACTCCGAACACGCCGATGAGCCCCAGCTCCTCGCCGATGGTGGCCATGATCATGTCGGTGTGCGCCTCGGGCAGGTAGTTCACCTTCTGCAGGCCGTTGCCAAGCCCCACGCCGCCCACTCCGCCGCTGCCGAGCGCCAGCTGCGCCTGCGCCACCTGGAAGCCCGTGCCCTCGGGGTCGGACCAGGGGTCGAGGAATGACGTGAAGCGGGCCATGCGGTAGGGCGCCACCGCGATGGCCAGGGCGGTCAGCACCGCCGCGCCGGCGGCCAGCGTGATGAGGATGCGCCCGGCCACGCCGGCGATGGCCAGCATCACGAATGCCGTGGCCATGATGACCAGCGTTGTGCCCAGGTCGGGCTCGGCGATGAGCAGTGCGCCAAGCGCCGTCAGGATGATGAGCGGCTGCTTCATGGCGTCCCACCGGTCCAGGCGGGCCACGTTGCGCGCCAGGTAGGCGGCGAGCCAGGTGATGAGGGCCAGCTTGGCAAGCTCGGACGGCTGCATCTGCACTGGGCCGAGGCCGATCCAACTGCGCGCGCCGTTGGCCTGGATGCCGAACCCGGGCATGAGCACCACCACCAGCAGCGCGAAGCTCACCAGCATGGCGGGCTTGGCCAGGCGGAACAGCAACTCGGGCCTGAGCCGTGCGAACACGAGGAACGCGGCCAGCGCCACCAGCGCGAAGGCGCCCTGACGGATGAGCATCCCTGAGGGGTTCTCGTCCGACAGCAGCGCGCTGGCGCTTGACGCCGAGTACACCATCACCACGCCGATGCACACCAGCATCAGGATGGCGATGGACAGCACCACCTCGGGGGCGAATCCCGAGTCGGCCGATGGGCGGCGCGGGCGCCGGGTGCGACGCATGGTGTCAGTGGCCCTGGGTGGCACGAGACGATGTTCGCCGCGCGCCGGGCGTTCCCTACCTGGCCCCGGCCTCCCGGGCGGCCTCGCGGAACACGTCGCCGCGGTGCTCGTATCCCATGAACTGGTCGAACGATGCGCAGGCCGGGGCCAGGAGCACCACCTCGCCCTGCGCGGCGTCTGCCACGGCCCGTGACACGGCCGTCGGGAGGTCGGGCAGCACGGTGCCTGGCACCTCCTGAGCCTGCAGCGCCGCGGCCAGTTCGGGGGCCGTCTCGCCGATGAGGTAGGCGTGCACCACCACCCCGCGCGCCGCAGCAGCAAGGGCATCGAACGGCGTGCCCTTGCTGCTGCCGCCGGCGATCAGCCTCACACCCTGCGGATAGGCATCCAGCGCGGCGATGGCCGCGGCGGGGTTGGTGGCCTTGGAGTCATTGACGAACGTGACCCCACCCGCCGATCCCACCACCTCCAGCCGATGTGGCACGCCCGGGAACGTGGCCAGCCCCTCGGCGATCTCCTGCGCGCCCAGGCCGGCATGCGCCGCCATGGCCGCCGCGGCCATCACGTTCTCGCGGTTATGCGCTCCACGCAGGGGAATCTGTTCCCAGGGCGCCACCAGCCCGAGGCCCCGCACGTGCAGGCCGCCACCAGCCCATGACACCACGTCAGGCCCCGTGTCGCCGCCCTGCCCCAGGTGGCGCGTGGGCGCGCCGCCGGGTGCGGTCATGCCCGCGGGCAGGATGGCCAGGTCGTGCGCCCCCTGATGGGAGAACAGGTTCAGCTTGGCCTGCCGGTAGGCATCGAAGTCCGGGTAGCGGTCCATGTGATCGGGGGTCACGTTGAGCAGCACCGCCGCATGGGGACGGAACGAGGGGATGTCCTCCAACTGGAACGACGAGCACTCGGCCACCAGCCAGGTGTCGCCCGCGACCTGCCCCACCAGCCCGGCCATGGGGGTGCCCACGTTGCCGCAGGCCACGGCGTCCAGGCCGCCCGCCCGGAGCACGTGCGCCAGCAGCTCGGTGGTGGTGGTCTTCCCGTTGGTGCCCGTGATCCCCATGATGGGGTTGGACATGGCGCGCGATGCCAGCTCCACCTCGCTCCACACAGGCATGCCGGCGGCGTAGGCGGCGGCCAGCGGCGGCGCCTCGCGCGGCACGCCCGGGCTGCGGATGACCAGGTCGGCGGGCACGGGCCGGTCGCTGGGCGCCTGCACCTCGATGCCGGCCGACAGCAGGTCGGCGGCGTCCACGGCCGCGTGGTCGGTGGCCACCACCTGCCAGCCCAGGTCGCGCAAGAGCAGCGCCGCCGCACGCCCCGACCGGGCGAGGCCCACCACCAGCGCTCGGCCCGGCGCGGGCAGGCCGCTCATCCGGGCAGCGTGCGGTAGAAGAGCGTGAAGCCGATGCCGGCGAACATGAGCGCGATCAACCAGAACCGCACGATGATCTTTGTCTCGCTCCAGCCCGCCATCTCGAAGTGGTGGTGCACCGGGGCCATGAGGAACACCCGGCGGCGGGTGCGCTTGAACACCACCACCTGGATCATCACCGACAGGGCCTCGATCACGAACACCCCGCCGATGAACACCAGCAGGATCTCGGTCTTGGTCATCACGGCCAGGGCGGCGATGGCGCCGCCCAGCGCGAACGACCCGGTGTCGCCCATGAACACCGACGCCGGGTAGGAGTTGAACCACAGGAAGCCCACGCAGGCACCCATGAGGCACGCCGCCAGGATGGCCAGGTCGCGCTGCCCGGTGACCACGAAGGTCATGGCCACGTAGGCCAGTAGCGCGATGGCCATGGTGCCCGCCGCAAGGCCGTCCAGGCCGTCGGTGAGGTTGACCGCGTTGGTGGCGCCGGCGAGCACCAGGAACACCAGCACCCCGAACGCGATGGGGCCGATCTCCAGCGAGTAGTCCACCACGTGGAACTGGATCGTGGTGGGCACCCCCACCACCCGCACGGCGAGCACGGCGAGGGCCACGGCGATCACCACGAGCGCCAGCATCTTCCATCGACCCGACAGGCCCAGCGAGCGCTTCTTCACGATCTTCATCCAGTCATCCACGAACCCGATGGCGCCGCACGCCAGCGTGGTGAACAGCACCAGCATCGATGCCGTGCTGTGGTCGGACATGATGAGGAACGGGATGGTCATGGCCGCCAGGATGAGCAGGCCGCCCATGGTGGGGGTCCCCTGCTTCTCGGCGTGCCCCTGGGGGATCTCGCCCTGCGGCCGGATGAACTGGCCCACCTCGTGGTCGCGCAGCCACCGGATGGAGCGCGGGCTCAGGAACAGCAGCAGCAGGAAGGCCCCGATGCCGGAGATGAGGATGATGGGCACGGCCTAGGCCTGGCCCTGGATGGCGCGCGCCACCCGCTCCATGGCCATGCCGCGCGAGCCCTTGACCAGCACCACGTCACCCGGGCGGACGAGCGCGGGCACTCCCTGCACCGCGGCGTCGGTGTCGGCGAACTCCGCGCACTCCACGCCCTGCGCGCCCACGGGGTAGGCGGCCGCGCGCGGGCCCACGGCAACCAGCAGGTCCACGCCCAGGCGCGCGGCCGTGGCCCCCACCTCCCGGTGGAACTCCGCCTCGTCGGGGCCGAGCTCCAGCATGTCAGCGAGCACGGCCACATGGCGCCCCGGGCGGCGGCACAGGTCGGCGAGCGCAGCGTCCATGGCCGGCGGGTTGGCGTTGTAGCAATCCTCGATGAGCACCCCGCCGCCGGGCAGCGGGTGCTCGATTCCCCGCATTGCCGACCGCTCCAGGTGCACCTGCGTGCCCGGGGCGGGGGCGTGCCCCAGGGCCAGCGCCGCCTCCACGGCCGTGGCCATGTTGCGCACCTCCCAGGCCTTCATCTCGCCCAGCTCGAGGGGCACGGACGGCTGGTGGCCGAACCGCCGCATCTGCACCCACCCGGGCAGGGCAGCCACGTGGGGGTCGAGCAGCGGCTGGTCGTCGGGCACCACGGCAACCCCGCCCGCCGGGAGCCCCGACAGGATCTCGGCCTTGGCGGCGGCGATTGCCTCCACGGTGCCGAGCAGCTCCAGGTGCACGGGGCCCACCGAGGTGATGACGGCCACGTCGGGGGGCGCCAGCGCCGCGAGCTCGGCGATCTGCCCCGTGCCGCGCATGCCCATCTCGATCACCGCCACCTGGGTGTCCTCGGGCAGGCCCAGGATGCTCAGCGGCACCCCCACCTCGGTGTTGCGGTTGCCCGGCGTGCCCTCGGCCCGCACGCCCGCGGCGCGAAGCACGGCCACCACCGAGTCCTTGGTGGAGGTCTTGCCGTAGGAGCCGGTCACGCCCACCACGCGGGCGCCCAGGCGCTGCAGCGCCCCACGGCCCATCAGGCCCAGCGCCTCCACCGGGCGCGGATGCACCAGCACCGCGGCGCCCGAGGCGCGCAGGTCGTCTGCGGCCTCATCCCACGCCTCCTGCGACACCAGCACCGCGGTGGCCCCGGCTGCCGCCGCCTGCGGCGCGTGCAGGCCCCCGTCCACGTGCTCTCCCGGCACGCCCACGAAAAGCTGGCCCGACTCCACATGGCGGCTATCGACCGTGGCGCCCTCGCACGTGGCATCGTCGGGGCCCGCCACCTGCGTGGCGCCCGACCAGTCCACCAGGTCGGTGATGGAGAACCTCACGCGGCCTGCCTGTCGCCCAGCACCTGGCGGGCCACGTCGCGGTCGTCGAAGGGCGTCACCACGCCCATGGCCTCCTGCCCCGACTCGTGCCCCTTGCCGGCGATCAGCACCACGTCGCCGGGCGCGGCCATGGCGATGGCGTCTGCGATGGCTGCGCGACGATCCGCCTGCACCACCAACTGCGCCGGCCCCTCCCCCGCCCCGGCCACGATCTCGGCGATGATGGCATCGGGGTCCTCGCTGCGGGGGTTGTCGGATGTGACGATGCACATGTCGGCCAGGCGCCTGCCGATGCCGCCCATCTGCGGGCGCTTGCCGGTGTCGCGGTCGCCGCCACAGCCGAACAGCACGATCAGGCGGCCGCCGCCCGCCAGATCGCGAGCCGCGTGCAGCACGTTCTCCAGCGAATCAGGCGTGTGGGCGTAATCCACCAGCACCTGGAACGGCTGCCCCATGTCGATGGGCTCCAGCCGCCCGGGCACGCCCGGCAGCGCGGCCAGCCCGCCGGCCACCGCCGCGGGGTCGAGCCCCATGGCCTCCCCCGTGGCGATGACCCCCAGCACGTTCATCACGTTGAACCGCCCGCGCAGGGGCGAGGTGACCTGCATGGGGCCGCGCGGCGTGCGCACGGTGGCGGTGAACCCGGTGGCGCCCAGCTGCAGGGCCTCGGGCGCCACGTCGGCGTCGGCGCTGTCGATGCCGTAGCGCAGCGCGCCCACGTCATCGGCCAGGCGCCTGCCCCACTCGTCGTCCACGTTCACGGCGGCGGGCGGGTTGGGCCCGTGCCCCTCGGGCCGCGCGAAAAGCAGCCGCTTGGCCTCGTAGTACGACTGCATGTCGCCGTGGTAGTCCAGGTGATCGCGGCTGAGGTTGGTGAACATGGCCCCGGCGAAGCGCAGGCCGGCCACGCGGCCCTGGTGCAGAGCGTGCGACGACACCTCCATGGCGCAGGCGGTGTCACCGGCCGCGCGCATTGCGGCCAGGAGGCCCTGGATCTCCACGCTCTCGGGGGTGGTGTGGGTGGGCACCGACGACGTGCCGCCCACGCGCACCTCCACCGTGCCGATGAGGCCGCAGGGCATGCCCGCGGCCTGCAGCACCGACTGCATGAGGTAGGCGCTGGTGGTCTTGCCGTTGGTGCCGGTGATGCCCACCACCGCCATGTGCGCCGATGGATCCCCGGCAAGCCGCGCCGCCATGATGGCCATGGCCGCGCGGGGGTCCGGCGCCACCACCTGGGGCACCGGCAGGTCGAGCGTGCGCTGCACCAGAAGGGCCGCCGCCCCGCGCGCCACGGCATCGGGTGCGAAGTCGTGTCCGTCGGCCTGCGTGCCGGGCAGGCAGGCGAAGAGATCGCCAGGCTGCACCTGGTCCGAGCGGTAGCGGATGGCCACGATGTCGGGGGTAGCCTCGTCCGGCGAAACGAGCCGCGCGCCGGGCACGCCCGCGGTCAGGTCGATGAGCCTCATCCGGGGGGCCACGTTACCAGCGGCCCCGGCTACGCCCCTACGGGGCGATTCGCAGCTGGCGCAGGGCGAATGCGGTGATTTGCTCGAAGGCGGGCGCGGCCACGTCACCGCCATAGAAGCTGCCGGCGGAGGGTTCATCCACCATCACGGCGGTCACCACCCCGGGGTGCGTGGCCGGCGCGTAGCCCACGAACGATGCGATGTAGGTCTCGGTGTAGGCACCCGTGTTGGGGTCGATCTTGTTGGCGGTGCCGGTCTTGCCGCCCACGGTGTAGCCGGCGATGCTGGCCTCCTTGCCGGTGCCGTCATCGCTCACCACCTTCTGCAGCATGATGTTCAGCTGCTGGGCCGTGCGGGGCTTGATGATCTGCTGCCCGCGCGGGTGCGGCAGCACCTTGTTCCCGATCTTCTGGATGATGTGCGGCGGCACCATGCGGCCCTTGTTGGCGATGGCGCCGTACGCCTCGGCGATCTGCGCCATGGTGACCGAGATTCCCTGGCCGATGGGGATGTTGAGGATCGAAACCCCCGACCAGTCCTCGAACTTGGGCAGCGAGCCGGTGACCTCACCGGGGTAGTCGAACCCGGTCTTCTGGCCGAACCCGAACCTCTGGATCCAGTCGTAGGTCTTCTGCTGGCCCAGCTTCTGCGAGATGAGCACGGTGCCCACGTTGCTGGAGTTCTGCAGGATCTCCTCCACCCTCCACGACACCGCCGGCCGGTAGTGGGCCTCCTTCAGCGTGCGGTCGTACATGGTGAGGGTCTCGGGCAGGTTGAACACCGTGTCGCGGGTGACCACCCCCTCCTCGATGGCGCCTGCCACGGCCACCAGCTTGAAGGTGGAGCCGGGCTCGTAGGCGTCCGTGATGGACCGCATGCGCTCGGTCTCGGGCACGAAGGTGTCGCGGTCATTTGGGTTGAAGCCCGGCACGGTGGCCATGGCCAGCACCTCGCCGGTGTCGGGCCTCATCACGATGGCCGACGCGGCCTTGGCGCTGTTGCGCTCCACCACGTCGGCCAGCACGGCCTCGGTCTTCTGCTGGATGGCGCTGTTGAGGGTGAGCGTGATGGGCGTGCCCGGCGTGGGCGCCTTGTCGCGAATGATCTGCAGGGCGCGGCCGTCGGGGTCGCGGGCCTCCTCGCGCAGGCCCTCCGTGCCCTTCAGGTGCGACTCCATGGTCTTCTCCAGGCCCGTGAGCCCGGCGCCCCAGTCGTCGGTCATGCCCACCAGCTGCGCGGCCACCGACCCCAGCGGGTACAGCCGCTTCTGGGTGTCCTGCAGCGTGATGCCCGGGAGGTCGAGCTTTCGCAGGTAGCGCTCCCGCTGCTGGTCCACCCCGGTGTTGAGCATGGCGTACCCGCCGCGGCCCGAGATGCGCTTCTCCACCTCGGCCACCGGAAGCCCCACCGCCGTGGCGATCTTCTCGGCGGTGCCGCGCTTGTCGGTGATGAGGTACGGCGTGGCCGTGACCGCCACGGCGTGCTTGTCCACCGCCAGTTCGCGGCCGTCGGCCGACAGGATGGCCCCGCGGGGGGCCGGCAGCTTGATGGTGCTCTCGTGCTGGTCCTGGGCCTTCTGCGACAGCTCGCCGGCCTCGACGGTGGCGATCCACCCCGCCCGCAGGGCCATGACCCCCAGCACGCCCACCGTGGCCAGGGCGATCAGGCGGATGCGGCGGCTGGCCGCGCGGTCCGGGTCGCCGCGCCGGCCACGGGGCCGCGCGTCGTCAGCGGGTGCGCGGCGCCTGTCCCGGGGCAATCCGGGCCTCCTTGGGCACGTTCACGTAGGTCAGGCCGCTGCCCGGGGCCTGCACCATTCCCAGGCGCGTGGCGGCCTGCTCCACCACCTGGCCGTCCTTCTGGGCGAGCACGGCCCGCAGGCGCAGGATGTCGGCCTGGGCCTCGTTGTACATGTCCACCGTCTGTGCCGTCTGGGTGGTCAGGTTGAGGCGCTGCACGTTGACGAACACCACGCCGCCCAGAAGGAGGGCGATGAGCGGGATGACCACCCAGGCCAGGCGCACCCCGTCCAGGTGCAGGCGCTCGCGCAGCGTGGGCTGGCGCGAGTGGATGACCCGCGGGCGCGGCCGGGGCCGGGCCGGCGCCTGGCTGGGCGCGCGACCGGGATCCGGCAGGCGGGCGGCACCGGCGCGGGTACTCATGCGTCGCCCTTCCGGATCACGCGCAGGCGGGCCGAGTGGGCGCGTGGGTTGGCGGCCACCTCACCCGTGACGGCCTTGACCGCCTTGGGGGTGACCATGCGGCCCTCGGGAAGCTGTCCGCACCCGCACACCGGCATGTCCGGCGGGCAGATGCAGCCGCGCGACAGATCGCGCATGAACCGCTTGGTCATGCGGTCCTCCAGCGAGTGGAAGGAGATCACCGCAAGGCGCCCGCCCGGGCGCAGGAGGTCGAATGCCAGGGGCAGGGCGCGCTCCAGGATGCCCAGCTCGTCGTTCACCTCGATGCGCAGGGCCTGGAACACCCGCTTGGCCGGGTGGCCGCCCGCGAACAGCGCCGGGGTGGGAACCGCGCCGCGGATCACCTCCACCAGGTCGCGGGTGGTGGCGATGGGCCGCTCGTCGCGGCGGCGCACGATGGCCCGCGCGATCTGCCGGGCGTAGCGCTCCTCGCCGTACTCGCGGAACCAGCGTGTGAGGTCCTGCTCGGAGGCCGTGTTCACCAGGTCGGCCGCGCTGGTGCCCGTGGACGGGTCCATGCGCATGTCCAGGGGCGCCTGGCGCGAATATGAGAACCCGCGCTCGGCGGTGTCCACCTGCATCGACGACAGGCCCAGGTCCATCAGCACGATGTCCGCCTGCTCGTGGTCGGCCGCCAGCTGCTCGAGGCCCGTGGCGAAGTCGGCGCGCACCAGGCGGGCCGGGCAGGGCATGTGCGCGATGCGGGCCTCGAAGTGCCGGGCTGCCTCGGGATCGCGGTCGATCCCCACCAGGCTGCCGGTGGGGCCCACGCGGTCGGCCAGCGCCGCGGCGTGCCCGCCGGCCCCGAACGTGCAGTCCACCACCGCCTCGCCGGGCTCGGGCGCGGTCAGCGCCAGCACCTGGTCGAGGAGGACGGGTACGTGGGGGGCGCCGCCGGGGGTCGCCGGCGCGACCTCGATGCGCGACGCCGCCGCGCTCATCCCCGGCCCCCGTCCATGCGCTGGGCCAGGCGCGCGGCCCTCTGGGCCACGCCGTCCTGGCGCAGTTTCTGGAAGCGCTCCTCCAGGCGTGCGGGGTCCCACAGCTCCAGGTACGACCCCGCGCCCACCACCTTCACCTTGCCGTCCAGTCCCGCGTGATCACGCAACTCGGCGGGCACCAGCAGGCGGCCCTGCTTGTCGAGGCCCTCCTGCTCGAACGCCCCGGCCAGCAGGAAGCGGCTGAGCTCGCGCTGGTCGTCGTCCAGCACGCTCATGCGGCCGAAGGTGCCCTCGATGAACCCCGGCCACTCGAAGCGGGGCACCACCACCAGGCAGTCATCGAGCCACCAGGCGGTGACGGTGCCGTCGGCGAACGGCTCGCGGAGGCGGGAGGGGATGGCCACGCGGGACCGGTCGTCGAGGCTGCATTCGTAGGTGCCGCTGAGCAATCGGGGTGCCACGTGCGGGAACCTACCCCCGCCCTCCCCACAATGCAACCCATTCTCCCCAGAATGTTCTTCCAATCCCCCACCGGACCACCCAGGAGCACCTCGCAACGCGTCGTGCGCCCCCGACGCCGCGGGCGCAACGGATCGTGCGGTGAGAACACATGTTCCGTCCGAGGGCAGTCGTACATTTGTTCGCATGAACACGCGAACACACCTCACACTCGTTCCCGCCACCGACGGCGGCGCCAGCTCCCACCCCGCCCCGCAACGCCCCTCCGGCGCACGGCCGGCCGGCGGGCGCGCCGCGGGCGTGGCCGCACTGGCCGCGGGCCTCACCCTTGGCCTGGCCCTGGGCGCGGCCGCCACCCTGGCCACCCACCCCGGCGACTACGCCATGGTGCTGCTGCCCCTGGCGGGCGCCGCGGGCATCACCCTGGCCGCGGCATTCCGCAGCCGTGCCGTGGCGCAGAAGCGCCGGCGCGCGCGCCGGCTCCGCGAGGATCGCCGCCAGCTCCGGCGCCAGGCCATGCTGCCCAAGCCCGTGCTGGTGCACTCGCGCGACGAGTTCCGACCGGTCCTCGTCGCCACCGGGTCCGTCGCGCTGCCGAACGGGCACGCGGCGTAGGGCCCCTGCGCCCGGGGGTGTTGCTCCCACCCCCGGGCGCTCGGGTCATCTCCGGCGCATCGCGGTTGCGCGGGCGTAACCGCGCCCCCCACGTCGGCAATTCCCACCGGGTAACGTCGGAGGCGTGAGCGACGCTGACCGGCTGGCAGTCTTCGGGGACATCCACGCCAACCTCCCGGCACTCGACGCGGTGCTTGACGCCATCGCCCATGCGGGCATCACACGCGCGCTGGTCACCGGCGACATCGTGCTGCGGGGGCTGGATCCGGAGAAGTGCGTCAAGCGCATGCGCAAGACCGGGTGGCCGTGCGTGGAGGGCAACACCGACCGCCGCGTGGTGGGCAAGAAGGTCAAGCCCAAGACCCACGTGCGCGACATGCGCCCCGGCACCCGCACCTGGACCAAGACCATGCTCAGCCGCGAGTCCCTGGACTGGCTCGACTCACTGCCCGCGGTGGTGGAGACCTCGCTTGGTCCGCACCGCGTCGTGGCGGTGCACGGCGACCAGACGGTGCCCCCGGGCGCCGTGGACCACTCCGCCAGCGACGAGTCGATCATCGCCACCATGGATGCCCTGGGCGCGGACGTGCTGGTGACCGCCCACACGCACTCCCCCATGCTGCGCTGGGTGGATGGGCGCCTGGTGGTCAACCCGGGGAGCGTGGGCGAGGGCACAGACGACGACCGGCGGCCGTCGTGGGCCCTCCTCGAGGCCGGCCAGAACGGCATCCACGCGTCCATCGAGCACGTGGACGCTCCCCTTGCGCCGCCCCGCGACAAGAACCACCGCAAGGGCGAATAGCCCCGCGGCGGCGCGGCCTAGGGCTCGCCCGCCCGCCGCGCGATGGTCACCAGCTGGCCGCCCTGCCCCAGGGCACGCGCGGCGCCGGCCACGGGTATGAGCGCAGCGGAGAGCGCCCGCCCCAGCAGGCCCCGGCGCGGATGCACCTGGGGGTCGAGCCCCGGCGCCAGGGAATAGGCCAGCCCCGACGGGTACCCCCACCCCCCGCGCGTGCCGATGTCCGCCACCGAGAAGCCCGCGGCGCCAAGCACCAGCCGCAGCGCATCGGCGTCCAGATGCCAGCGGTGCCGCGACGGCTCCCAGCCGTGCCAGCGCGGGCCGAACGCCCGGGCCTCGGCCGAGTCACGATTGGGCACCGCCACGTTCAGCAGCCCGCCCGGGCGCAGCACCCGCCCCACTGCGGCGAGGCCGCGGTCCATGTGGGGAAGGTGCTCCAGCACGTGCCACATCACCGCGGCATCGGCCCGGCGCCCCTCCATCACCTCATCCAGGTGCTCCGCGCCCGCGCGCACCACGGTCACCCGGCCGGCGGGCAGGGTGCTCATCATGGCGTGGGCACGCATCTCCTCCACCGCGTCGGGCTCCACGGCGATCACGCGCAGGCCACGGGCCGCCAGTGCCCGCGCCCTGAGCCCCGACCCCGCGCCCACGTCCACCACCAGGGAACCTGGCGCAAGCCGCGACGCCAGGGGGGCCATCCCGGCCGCCACCACGCGCAGGGCAAGGCGCTCCTCCACCTCGCCGCCGGGCGCCGCCGCGGGCGCGGGCGCGGCATCACCGGGTGCCGGATCGGTGAACCCCACCCCGCACACCGCGGAGGTGCACAGCCGGATGGCGACGGGCGCGCCCTGTGCGCGGTCGCGCGGCTGCAGCAGGAACCGTGATGGCGCGCCGCATCGCGGACAGGGGATGGGCTCATTCACGGCCCCGACCATACCGGCTGGTCATCGTCCGGATGCCCACGGCGGCAGTAGCACCGTGGGGGGAGCGGGCCGCGGGGGTCGCGGCCGCCGCGGGCGGACAGGCCCGTCCGGCCGGGCAGGCCGCACGGGCGTGATGGGCTTGAGGGGCGCCTGGATGAGGCGCAGGATGGCCGGCAGCGGCCTCACCGGAGCGCGGTCACCCAAGCTGGTGGCCCGCACGGTGACCAACCCGATGAACACGAGCACGATCACGATGACGATCCCGACGTACTCGGCCGTGGTGGATCCCCGCTGGTTCACGTGCCGCCCATCACCGCGCCCACCTGCGACGCGAGCTCGATGATCATCACGCCCAGGATCAGGAGCATCGCGCCGGGCACCATCACCAGGGCCACCACCAACTGGATACGCGGCGCGGCCCGCGCGGCGCGATCGCGCGCCCCCTGGCGACGTGCTGCCCGCAGGGCCTCGGCCTGACCGGCCAGGGCGGTGGCCAGGGGGGTGCCGAGCTCCTCGGCCTGCAGCAGCGATGCCACCAGGCGCCCCACGTCCTCCGACCCCGTGCGCTGGGCCAGCCCCTGGTAGGCGGCCCTGCGGGGCGTTCCCAGCGCCTGATCGGCCAGCGTGGCCTGCACTTCGTCGCCCAGCGCGCCGCCCAGCCGGTGGGCGGCGAGGCCGAGGGCCGGGTCCAGCGCCATGCCCGCCTCCACGCAGATGACCATGAGGTCCAGCAAGTCGGGCAGGGCCCACACGATGCGCTGCCGGCGGCGGCGGGCAAGGCCCGCCACCACGCGATCGGGCACGGCGCGCCCGCCCAGCGCGGCCAGGGGCGCCAGCACGAGCAGGGGCAGCGCTGCCACCGCGGCCAGGGCGCCCACGAGCAGCCCCACCAGCGCACCGCCGGCGCGCGCCCGTGCAAGCTGCGGGATTGCCACGTCGCGGGGCAGGCCCGCGGCCACGATGGCAACCGCATCCGGTGTGCCCCCGAGCACCCTTCGCGCCCCGGGTGGCACGGGGATGCCGGCCAGCACGCGAACCACCACCGGCAGCGGCGACGATGCCGCGGGGCCGGTGACCGACCGGCGCGCGCGCAGCAGGCCAATGACCACGCACGCGACGGCGGCGGCGCCCAGGAGCAGTCCGGGCAGCATCACGCCGGCACCGCGGCGATGCGTCGGATGATGAGGATGCCCAGCGCCTGCAGGCCCACCGATGCCACCAGCACCGCGATGCCCGCAGGCGATGACGCGGTGCGGGCGATGAGCCCGGGGGCGGCGGCCTCGGCCAGGGCGGCCCCCATCACCGGCAGGGCCGCCACCATCCAGGCCGTGGCGCGGGCCTGCGCCGTGGCGCCGCGCAACTCGCGTGCCAGGCGCGCACGCTCCTCCAGCCGACCGGACATGTCGCGCAGGGCGCGGGCAAGGTCGCCCCCGGTTCGCCGCTGAACCAGGATCGCCGTGACGAGCAGGCCGAGGTCGGGATCGGGAAGCCGGGCCGCCATGGCCGCCAGGGCATCGTCCACGCGCGCACCCAGCTCCATCTCGGACGCCGCCTGGCGTAACTCGGCCCCCAGTGGATCGGGCGTGTCGCGCGCTGCCCGGATGAGCGCCTGGCGCAGCGACAAACCCGCCGCCACCGCCCCGGCCAGCATCTGAGCCACGGCGGGCATGGCATCGCCCACGCGACGCATGTACCGCCGGTCCGCGGCCGACAGCGCCACCCGAAGCACCACCAGGCCGACCAGGAGGCCCAGCGATGCCACCACGGGGCGGCGGAATACCGCCAGCAGCACCAGCGCCGCGGACACCCCCGCGCCTGCGGACGCCAACAGAATGGCATCGGGGCCCACAGGCAACCCAGCGCGTCTGATGCGCACCGACAGCGCTCCACCGCCCGGCAGGCGCATGGCGAGCCCCGCCGACGACGACCACGCCCATGGAGTGGAACGGGCAGGCCGGATGGCCACCACGGAGCGCACCCCGGCCACCATGGCCACGGCGGCGCAGGCGGCCAGCAGTGGACCGGCCAGGCTCACCGCGCCACCAGCCCGCGTCGCCACTCCGCCGCCTCGGGCGCCCACACGAACCTGCCTCCGCCATCGGCCCGCCATCGGCATAAGCGGCGGGCCTCCGGCCCGTCGGCACCGCGCACCACCTGGGCCAGTTCCACCGTGCGGCGCGCGCCCGAGGCGTCGCGTGCCTGGTGCACCACCAGGTCCACCGCACTGGCCACCTGATCGGCCACCGCCCGCCAGGGAAGCTCCAGGTCGCCCATCAGCGCCAGCGTCACCAGCCGCCGCAGGGCCTCACGGGGGGATGACGCGTGAAGCGTGGACAGCGATCCCTCGTGCCCGGTGGTGAGCGCGCTGATCATGTCCAGCGCCTCGCCACCCCGCACCTCTCCCACGATTATCCGGTCGGGGCGCATGCGCAGCGCGTTCCGGACCAGTGCACGGATGGGGATGGCACCGCGCCCCTCCACGCCGGGCGGGCGCGCCTCCAGGCGAACCACGTGCTGCAGCGGAAGGCGCAGCTCCGCCGCATCCTCGATGGTGATAACCCGCTCGTCGGGCGCGATGGCCGCGCAGAGCGCCGCCAGGGTGGTGGTCTTGCCGCTTCCCGTGCCGCCGGTCACCAGGATGTTGCGGCGCGCGCGGACCGCGGCCTCCAGCGCGTGGCGCATCTCGTCGGTCATGGCCCCCAGGCGCACCAGGTCATCGGCGCCCAGGCGCTCGGCCGGGAACCGCCGCACGGTAAGCACGGGGCCGTCGATGCTCAGCGGGGGCACAACGGCGTTCACGCGGGATCCATCGGCCAGGCGCGCGTCCACCATGGGACTGGCCTCGTCCAGCCGCCGCCCCAGCGGGGCCAGAATGCGATCGATCACGTGCAGCAGGTGGTCGGAGTCGGCGAACCGCGTTTCCACCGGCTGGATGCGCCCGGCGCGCTCCACCCACACGCGCGCGGGTCCGTTCACCATCACCTCGGTCACGTCCGGGTCGCGCAGGAGGGGCTCCAGCGGCCCCAGGCCCAGCGTGGCGTCCACCACCGCCGTCACCACCCGGTGCCGGTCGTCCGTGGACAGGATGTGCCGCCCCTCATCCAGGGCGTCCTCGGCCAGCGCCGCCACCGACTCGCGCGTAGCGCTGCCTGCCACGATCAGCCCCCCGCGCACGATGGATGTCCGGATCTGCTCCACCAGCACGGGGTCGGGCGTGCCGTCGTCCACGGTCATGCCTGCTCCAGCACCGCGTCCACGGCGCGCGCCATGCGTCGTCCGCGGGGCAGCCTGCCCTCGGCCACGTCGCGCGCCCCGCGGTCATCGCGGTCCAGGGCCACCACGGCGCGTCCGCCCATGGCCGCCCGCATGGCGCGCGCCGCCAGCGCATCACCCCCTGGCAGGGCCGACGCCACCAGCACGGCGGGCTGCTCCAGCGCAGGCAGGCCGCGTGCCGCGCGCGCGGCCCCCTGCACGGTGGCCGGCACCACCAGCACCAGCCGCGTCGCCTGGCGCACCAGCACCTGAGCCAGCGGGGCGTCGCCCTGGCCCGCATCCGCCACCCACTCCCCGCGTGCGGCCACGTGCGCCGCCACGGCTTGCGCTCGGGGTCCGTGCCACAGGGCCGCACCGGCGGGTCCCGTGGACCCCGCGATCACGTCCACGCCGCACGCGTGATGATGGACCACCTGATCCACGTGCCCGGCCGTGACCCCATCGCCCAGCGGCAGCAGGTCGTCCAGCGCACGCGCGGGATCCAGTCCCCACAGGGCGGCAGGCCCGGCGCCGTGCATGCCGGCATCGACCAGCAGCGGCGAACCGCCGGGTGGCGCCATGTGAAGGGCCAGGGCACACGCGAGCGTGGTGGTTCCGCAGCCGCCCGCGGCCCCCATGACCACGATGCCGCTCACGGGTCACCCGCCGGCCGTGCCACCACCCGCACCTCGCGCGCGAAGTCGAGTGCCCGGGTCACCTCCAGCGCCTGGTCGCTGGTGAGGCGCAGCAGGATGGCGTCGCCGCCCACGTCGCCATCGGCAGGATCGGCGCGCATCACCGCCAGCACCTCCGCATCGGACACCACCACCCGGGTGCGCCCGGCCAGCCCCTCACCATCGGACGCCATCACGTCCACGCGTGCCCCGGGCAAGGGCGCCGCGGCAGCCACGCCCGCGGCCCGGAGCGGCACGGGCATCGCGCGCTCGTCGGCCGCCAGGGGGGCCGGTGCGATGCGCGGATCGCCGCCCAGGGCTGCCTGCGTGATGGGCTCGCCGGCCGCGACCGCGGCCACCACCCGGCGCCCCACGGCGTCGTCGGCGCTCCTCAGCATGCCGGGCAGCACGCCGCCGGCAGGCACCTGCGCCATGGCCAGCAGCCCGGACCCGTCGGTACCGATGAGCGTGCCGGGTGCCACGGGCCGGGCCGCCACCAGCACGCGCTCACCCGGTGGCGCCGACTGGCCCGCGCCACGCGCCAGCAGGAAGGCCCCCACCGCGAGCAGCGCGGCCAGCACGAACCATGCGCCGGGGCGCCGGATGCGCAGGCCCCTCACGCCGGCGCGCGCCGTGCGCACGCGGGGCACGGCGCCCCGTCCATGCCGCCCTGCCCGCACCAGTCGCACTGGCACCACGCGCAGTCGCACCAGCGGGCCACGGCGTCGGGCCCCATGGCCGGCACCGGCGTGCCGTCCGGACCCCACTCGCGCATGGGCAGGGTGGCCGACGACATGCCGGCCAGGCCCACGGCCACCTGGGCCCGGCGCAGAAGGTCATCGGGCGGGGTGGTACGTGCCCACGATGCGATGAGCGCGCAGGCCCATGCCGCGGGGCCTATGGCCGGCGGCAGCCACAGGACGTCGATGTCCATCACCACGGCCAGCGCGGGAAGCGGCGCCGTCGAGGCATCCGACCATGGCGGGCGCGCCATCACGAGCGCCTGCGGTCCGGCGGCCTCCAGCACGTCGATCACCTGGTCTGCCGCCAGTCGCCCGGATCGGCGCGGTGGCGGGGGTACCGCACGGGTGGCGGGGTCGTCCCCAAGGCCCGATGCCGCCGCCACCGCATGGTCCACCACCAGCACCCGCGCATTCGCGTCACTCATCGTCGGCAACCAGGCGGTAGCCCAGTCCCCACACGTTGAAGATGTAGCGGCGTCCGCCCGATGCCGCGGCCAGCTTGCCGCGAAGCCGAGACGCGTGGCTGTCCACCGTGCGGGTGCGGCCCATCGACTTGTAGCCCCACACATCGCGCAGGAGCTCCTGCTTGCTGACCACCCGGCGAGGGTCACGCGCCAGGGCGGTGAGGAGGCCCAGCTCCTTGGCCGACAGGGCCACGGGCACGCCTGCCAGCGTCACGCGACGTGCCCGGCGATCGATGACGATGTCATCCACCCGCAGCAGCCCGGCCGCCCACTCACCGTCGGCCCGGCGCATCAGGGCCTTGAGGCGCGCCAGCAGCTCCACGTAGGCGAAGGGCGTGCCCACCACCTCGTCGGCACCGCGCTCCAGGGCCCGCACCACGCGGTGCGGTTCGCATGCCCCCGACACCCCCAGCACGGGAATGGCGGCGTCCCACGGGTCCTCCGGCCCGCCGTCGCGCACCAGGCCAACGGCCTCCAGGCCGCCGGCCGACGGCATGTCGAGATCCACGATGACGGCCGACGGGCATGCCCGGTGCAGGAGCCCGCGGGCCTCATCGGGGTCGGCGGCCAGCATCACGTCGAAGCGGTCGGCCTCCAGGTCCTGCGCCAGGCTGCCTGACGCGGGGCGGGGTCCGACCAGCAGCACCGAGCGGTGGGGCGCCTCAGTGGTCATCCAGGTCCTCCGATCATCCGCGGGGGCCGTGTGCCCCCGGTGATCCCACAACGCCTGGCGCGCGCGGATGCTCCCCCCTCCCCGTCACCGGAATCACCCACCGAGCGGGAAAAGCGCACCGGCATCCGCGTGCAGCACGTCGCCCGGGCGCACCACGAGGGTGCCGCTGGCGGCCTCCAGCACGCACGCCGCCCGGCGGCACCGGGCGCCGCGACGGGGAAGCGGATCCACCACCCGCAGCACGCGGCCCGCGGGGTCGATGAACACCGCCATCACGGGAGCGCGCAGGCCCATGCCATGCACCCAGTTGCAGGGCGCGAGGACGAGCGCCTCACCCGGCTCAGGATCGGGCGTGCCCAGCAGGCCCACCAGTCGCGCGATGGGCCGGTCGGCCACGAACAGCCTGTTCACCACCGCGCGGCCCCGGCCATCGCGCACGGCGCCCGCAGGACGGGCCAGGTGGTCGAAGCGCAACCGGGGCATGCCCGAAGGCTCGCCTGCCCGGGCGCGCGGGTGGGTTACGCCTGCTGCCGGAAGGCGCGCCGGATGCAACCGGCGCCCGCGCCTACTGGTGCGGGGTGATGCTCCCCTGCAGCGCGGCCATGGCGCGGGCGAACAGCAGGCCCATGGCGTCGGCGGCCTGGTCGGGCGTGTCCACGGGCTTCAGGCTGCCCATGCCGGCCGACGCCATCTGCACGGCCAGCTGGATCACCTGGAAGCGGTCCACCGGCTGGATGTGCCCGCCGCCCTCGGCCTGGATCTCCTCCATGGCCTCGCGCTGGGCGCGCATCATCTCCTTCAGGCGCTCCTTGAACTCCTCCGATGCGCCCTCGCCGAAGGCGAAGCCGAACGGGAACTCCTCGTCACTCACAGCCTGATCTCCCTCAGCGGCGTGCGGCTGAACATGTGGATGGTGTCCACGAACCGAACGGTACGCGTCCTGAGATCCATGAGGATGGAATGGGTTCTGGCGCCGTCGCTGAAGTAGCGCACGCCCTTGAGCAGGTTGCCGTCGGTGACGCCGGTAGCCAGCACGTACAGCGGCGCGGGGGCCAGCTCGCGGGCGGTCAGCACGCGATCGGTGTCCTGCAGGCCGAACGGCACCAGGCGCTCGCGCTGGGCATCGTCCTTGGGCCACATCTTGGCCTGGATCTCGCCGCCGAGGCACTCCAGCGCCGCGGCGGTGATGACGCCCTCGGTGGATCCACCGATGCCGATGTACAGGTGGTCGCCGGTGCCGCGCACGGCCGCCGACATGCTGGCGGTGATGTCGCCGTCGGGGATGAGCTTGATGCGCGCGCCCTGGCGCCGGATCTCCTCGATCATGTCCTCGTGGCGGGGCCGGTCGAGCACGATGACCGACAGGTCCTTCACGCGCCTGTCGTAGCACCGGGCCACGGTGTCGAGGGTGTCGGAGATGGGGGCGTCGATGTCCACGCGCCCCTTGGCGGTAGCGCCCACGCAGATCTTCTGCATGTACATGTCCGGCGCGGCCATCACCCCGCCCGGCGCGCCGATGACGCACACCGCGATGGCGCCGGCATCACCGCGCGCCACCAGGTCGGTGCCCTCCAGCGGGTCCACGGCGATCTCGCATGGCATGCCACCGGTGCCGAGCACCTCGCCCACGTACAGCTCGGGGGCCTCGTCCTTCTCGCCCTCGCCGATGATCACCTCGCCCGTGATGGGCATGGCGCTGAACTCCTTGCGCATGGCGTCCACCGCGGCGCCATCGGCGGCGTGGCGGTCGCCCTGCCCCACCCAGCGGGCCGACGCCAGCGCGGCCTGCTCGGTGACGCGCAGGAAGTCCGTGGCCGGGACGATGGTGTGCCCATCGAGGCCATCGGGTACGGGAGCGGGTACGTCGTTGGTGGTCATGCGTCCTTCCGGGCCAGGCGGGCCGCGTGGTCCTCGTTGAACTTCTCGATGCCCGCCGCCGTGAGCGGGTGGTGCAGCATCTGGTGAAACACCTTGGGCGGGATGGTGGCGATGTCGGCGCCCATCCGGGCCGACTCCATCACGTGCACGGGGGTGCGCACGCTGGCGGCCAGCACCTCGCACTCGAAGTCGGACTGCGCGAAGGCCTCCACAATCTCGGCCAGGTGCCCGAGGCCGTCCTCGTTGATGTCGTCGTACCGCCCGATGAAGGGCGACACGAACGCCGCGCCGGCCGACGCCGCCAGGATGGCCTGGTTGGCCGTGAAGCACAGGGTCATGTTGACCCGGATGCCGTCGCGCGCCAGCGCCGAGGTGGCGCTGAGCCCCTCGCGGCTGGTGGGCAGCTTCACCACGATGCGTGGATCGATCGCCGCCAGGCGCCGGCCCTCGCTGATCATGGTGGGAACGTCATCCGCCACCACCTCGGCCGACACCGGCCCGTCCACGATCTCGCAGATGCGCCGGTAGATGTCGTCCTCGTCACCCTCCACCTGCGAGAGCAACGTGGGGTTGGTGGTGGCGCCGCTCAGCACGCCCCAGGATGCGATCTCCTCAATGTCGTCGAGGTTCGCAGTGTCGATGAACAGCTTCACGAGGGGCCCTCCGTGGACGTCGCCGGCTCGTTCCCGACCCTACCAGCCGCCCGCGACGGGACCCCCAGCGCTGCCCTGCGGCGTGCCATATGCTCGCGGCGTGCCGCTGCGCTTCTCCCTCCCCATCCTGGTCTTCGTCGGCGGGGCATCCACCCTTGGGGCGGAACTCACGGGGGCGCGCCTGCTGGCGCCGTGGTTCGGGGCCAGCAGCCTGGTGTGGGCCAACGTCATCGGCCTCACGCTCATCTACCTGTCGCTGGGGTACTGGCTGGGCGGCAAGGTGGCCGACCGCTACCCCAACCCGCGCATCCTGGGGGGCGTGGTGATCGTGGCCGCCATCACGGTGGCCATCCTGCCACTGGCGCTCACGCCCATCTTCGAGGCCGCACAGGGGGCCTTCGCCGATCTCTCCGCCGGAGCCTTCGTGGCGTCGTTCGTGGGAACCATGCTCATGTTCCTGGTGCCCATCACGCTGCTGGGGACGGTGTCGCCGTGGGCCATCCGCCTGTCGGTGACCGATGTCGCGAGCGCCGGCTCGGTAGCCGGGCGCCTGTATGCCATCTCCACCATCGGGAGCATCGTGGGCACGTTCCTGCCCGTACTGGTCCTCATCCCGGCGTTCGGCACGCGCCGCACCCTCATCCTGATCGCCGCCGTGCTGGCGCTCTCGGCCGTGCCCCTGCTGGGCGCCCGGGCCGTGGCGGTGCCCCTGGTGCTGGCCGGGATGCTGGCCCTGCCCGTGGGCACCATCAAGCAGGAGGCCGGCGAGCGGGTGCTGTTCGAGGACGAGTCGGCCTACCAGTACGTGCAGGTGACCGAGGCCGCGGACGGCGAGCGCATCCTGCGCCTTAACGAGGGCTGGGCACTGCACTCGGTGGTGCCCCCGGGCGGGGGAACGCTGACCGGCGGCTACTGGGACGCCTTTCTCACCCTGCCGCTGCTGACCGGGCGCGATGATGCCCGCGTGGCGGTGCTGGGCAACGCGGGCGGCACCACCGCCCGGCAGCTGCGCCGCGAGTGGCCGCAGGTGAAGGTGGACGGCGTGGAGATCGACCCCGTGGTGTCAGAGGCCGGGACGAAGTACCTCGACATGGCCGGGCCCAACCTCACCGTCCACGACGCCGATGCCCGGTTCTGGCTGGCCGGTGACCGCGGCCCGTTCGACGCCATCGTGGTGGATGCGTACACGCAGCCCTACATCCCCTTCCACCTGGCCACCACGGAGTTCTTCACCCTGGTGCGTGACCGGCTCACCCCAAACGGCGTTGTGGCAATCAACGTGGGCACACAGCCTGATGAGGACGAGGTGGTTGACCGCATCGCGTCCAAGATGCGCTCGTTATTCCCGGCGGTGATGAGCGCAAGCTATGTCCAGTTCAACATCGTGGTGCTGTGGTTCAACT
>JADHKZ010000017.1 GCA_016780995.1 Thermoleophilia bacterium
GGGCCACGTGCTCGGCGCCCAGCAGGGCGGTGAGGTCGGTGGCCAGGTCGCGGGCCTCCTCATCGCGCCCGGGCACGATGAGCAACGGGTGCCCCGCCCGCCGCGCCACCGCGGCCAGCACCACGGGCCACGCGGGCGTGCCCACGCGCACCACCCCGGCGGGCTGCCCCGCCAGCAGCCGGTCGGCGGCCTCGGCCACCGGCGCCGACTCGAGCACGAGCCGGTCGATGGGGTGAAGTGTCACCCCTCCGCCTTCTCCGGGGCGTCGCGGCGCTCCGCCCTCTCGCGGGCCTTCGTTCCCGGGGGGCGCGCGTGGAACGTGGCGATGGCGGCATCCATGCCCTCGGCAAGCACCGCCTCGGTCATCTTCAGGCCGCGCTCCAGCAGGGCGTCCACGTCGGCCGCGGGCTCGTCGAATGCGCGCAGCACCCAGTCCACCTGGTCCCCGCGGAAGTCCGGCGCCGGGCGGCCCACGCCCACCCGCACGCGCAGGAAGTCGGGGCTGCCCAGGCCTGCCGCCACCGACTTCAGGCCGTTGTGGCCCCCGTGGCCGCCACCGTGCTTGCCGCGCACCTCGCCGAACGGAAGGTCGATGTCGTCATGCACCACCAGCACCTGGGGCGGAGCGGCGTGCAGCGACCCCGCGGCCGGGCCCACCGACGAGCCCGAGTCGTTCATGTAGGTGGTGGGGATGAGCAGCGCCACGGGGCCATGTGGCCCGCGGGCATCCGCATAGGTGCCCGCGTACCGGGCGACCGCCTTGGTGGCGTCCAGGCGCGTGGCCAACTGCTCCACCACGCGCTGGCCCGCGTTGTGGCGGGTACGCGCGTACCGGGGCCCGGGGTTCCCCAGGCCGACCACCAGGCGGACCGGCGGCTCGTGGGCTGCCGCGTCCGCCACGGGCCGCTACTCGCCCTCGGACTCCGCGGACTCGGACGCCGTCGGCGCCTCGCCACCCTCGGCCGCGCCCTCCTCGCCCTCGACCTCGTCCTCGTCGGCCGACAGGCTTGCGCGCGTGATCATCACCGACGCGATGCCGTACTCGGGGTCGGTGACCATGGTGACGCCCGCGGGCAGCACCAGGTCGCCCACGTGCACCGATGCGCCCAGTTCCACGTCGGTGATGTCGAACTCGATGGACCGCGGCAGGGCGTCCGGCAGCGCGCGCACGCGCACGGTGAGCGCCGTCTGGTCGAGGATGCCGCCGTCGCGCACGCCCTGGGCCGTGCCCTCCAGCACCACCGGCACGTCGGCCTCTACCTCGACGGTGAGGTCCACTTCCTGCAGGTCGAGGTGGATGATCTGGTCGCGCACCGGGTCGCTGTCCCACTGGGTGAACAGCACGGTGCGCGGGGCGTCGGAGTCGACCGTGAGGTCCACCACCGCGGAGCGGATGCCGCCGCGGCGGATGAGGCGGCGCACCTCGTACTCATCGGCCTGGAAGGCCAGCGAGTCGCCGCCCGGCCGGTACAGCACGCCCGGCACCATGCCGGCCTTGCGCAGGCGGCGCGTCTCGGCGCTGCCGCGGGCCTCGCGGGTGCTGACGGAGAGAGGGACGTGCTGCGACATCTGGTGAATCCTCCACGGACTGGTCCGGACCGACGCGGGACAATAGCGATTCAGCCGCCTTCTCTCACCCCGATGCGGTCATGCAGCCTCCGGAGCGGTCCGGGCGCCCACCAGTTCCACTTGCCCAGCAGCGCCATGAGCGACGGCACCAGCAGGGCGCGCACCACGGTGGCGTCCAGCGCCACGGCCAACGCGGTGCCGATGCCCAACTCCTTGATGATGACGATGCGCGACGTGGCGAACGCCCCCATGGCGATGCAGAAGAGAAGCGCGGCCGCCGTTACCACCCGGCCCGTGCGCTGCAGCCCCAGCGCCACCGACTCCCTCTCGCCCATCCCGGAGTCGCGGAGTTCCTTGATGCGCGACAGGAGGAACACCGCGTAGTCGGTGGACAGGCCGAACGCCAGCGCGCCGATGAGGATGGGCTGCGTGAGGTCCACCGCCCCCTGGCTGTCGTACTGCAGGAAGCCCTCCAGGCGGCCGTCCTGGAAGATGAGCACCAGCACGCCCAGCGTGGCGCCAAGCGTGAGCAGGTTCATGACCACGGCCTTGATGGGCAGCAGCACCGAGCCGGTCATGAGGAACAGGGCCACGATCGTGACCGCCACGATGATGAGCGCCGCCCACGGCAGGTGCGCGGCCAGGCTGGAGCGCTGGTCCACGAACAGCGCGGTGAACCCGCCCACCTTGGACGGGTAGGGGGTGTCGAGCGCCTGGATGTCCTGGATCAGCGCGATGGTGCGGTCGTCCAGCGCCCGGTACTTCGACGTGGCGTCGATCTGCCAGGTGTCGTCGCCCACGAAACGGGGCGGCGCCACCGTGGCAGTGGCCGGCATGGCCCCGATCTCGCGGGTCACCTCTGCCAGCCTGCGCGACGCCTGCGGGGTGTCGGGGGCGGTGGACGTGACGAAGATGGGCGTGCCGTTCCCTCCCGGGAACTCGCGACTGAACATCTGGTCCACCTGGCGCGCGCTCGCGGTCTCGGGCAGCACGCTGGAGTCGGTGGTGGTGAACTTGACGCCCACGGCGGGCAGCGCGAGCAGGACCATGAAGAGACCGCTCACGATGGCCACCATGGCCGGGCGACGCATCACGAAGTGCGACAGCCGGTACCACCCGCCCGACTGCTCCACCTGGTCGGCCGCCTCGCTGCGGGCGCGCCAGCGCTTGGGCGCCAGGGCGTTCACCCGGTTTCCCAGCAGGGCCAGCACGGCGGGCAGCACGCCCACCGCCACCACCGCGGCCACCAGCGCCACCACCAGGCCGCCGAAGCCCATGGAGAACAGGAAGTCCTGGGGGAAGATCATGAGCGCCGCCAGCGCCGCCCCCACGGTGACCGCGCTGAACAGCACGCTGGTGCCCGCCGTGCGCATGGTCACCGACAGGGCCTCCAGCCCCGGACCGGTACGCGCGATCTCCTCGCGATATCGCGACACGATGAGCAGGCTGTAGTCGATGGCCAGGCCCAGGCCCAGGCCCGTGACCAGGTTGAGGGCATACACCGACAGCCCGAAGGCCTCGTTGCCCACCCCGAGGAAGAAGAAGCCCCCGAAGATGACCAGCCCGCCCATGAGGGGCGGCAGCAGCGCGGCCACCAGCCCCCGGAACACCCACAGCGACACCAGGAACAGCAGCGGGAACGCGATGAGCTCCGCGCGGATGAGGTCCTCGCCCACGATGCTGCTGGTCTCGGCCGCGGCGGTCCACGCACCGCCCACCGTCACCCCGGGGATGGCGTTGAGCTGGTCCTCCAGCCGCGCCGCGGCCTGCTGCGACTGGTCCTCGTCGATGTCGCCGAAGTAGGCCAGCACCGCGGCCTTCTGCCCGTTGCTGGAGGTGAGGTTGGGGGTGGCCGGCGACGGTCCCACCACCTTGGCCACGTCGGGGTCGTCCTGCATGGCCTTCACCACGCGCGCCACCTCGGCGCGGCCCGCGGGCGACGCCACCGGGGCACCCGGGTCCACGATGGCCGTCATCGAGGGCACCGCGGAGGCCCCCGTGGCGGCAACGATCTGCTCCTGCGCCAGGTACGACTCGGCGTTCGGATCATTGAACCCGCTGGCCGACAGCCCCCCGATGAGGCTGAGGCCCACGCCCAGCGCGGCAGCGGCGATGGCCAGGGCGACCAGGATCACACGTACGGGGTGCGCCTGGGAGATGCGCGCGATGCGGTGCAGCACGGCGCGAGACTACGACACGCGCGCCTGCCATTCGGCCAGCCACGGGCGTGCGTGCGCACCCAGCCGGTACCCGCCCACTCCGTTCGCGAGGATCGCCCGGCCGGCCGACGTGCTCTCGGCCATGGCCCACTGGCATGCCATGGGGGTCGTGCACCCGGGTACCAGGCGGCCCTTCGGGTAGGCGTCGGTGCCGGTGATGAGGAAGTGCAGGCGCGAGGGATCGCCCCCCGCCCGCCGGTACTCGGCGGAGAAGGCCGCGGGCGCCTTCCGCCACTCCTCGGCGGTGAAGGGCTGAAGCGGCACGGTCTTGCCGTGGTAGACCTCGATCCACACGCCACCGGCCTTGGCGAGTCCGGCCATGACCGTGCGATAGGTACGGAAGCGGGCCTTGCCGTCGCGACCCCAGTTGCGGTCGGGGCCGCGACCAGCGGCGATGGCCGACGACACCGCGGGCGCGATGTAGATGTGCACCCGGCTGGCCCAGGTGCCCCCGTAAGGGGAGGGGACGTCCAGCAACGCCAGCGCCTGCGCCAACTGGGCGCCCGGGGAGGCCGGGTCCGGCGGCGGGATGCGGCCGCCCTTGACCACGGGCCCCTTGGGATCTGCCTCGTACGGCGTGAGCTCGTCGAACGCCACCAGCTTGCTGTCGCTGCCCGCGATCTCCTCGCGCAGCACCTGGGCGATCTGCGCCGCCGGCAGCCCGCGCAGGTCCTCCTCGGTCACCTTGGCCATCCGCGAGCCGTCGTCATCGCCGTGGAACAGCCCGCTGGTGGATGGCTCCTGCCGCAGGGCGCCCTGTGCGTGCGTGAAGCCAGTGCCGCCATCGAGGGGATCCACGACCTCACGCACTGCGGCGTCCATGTCGTAGAGGACGCCGATCGCACCGGGCCGCAACGCCGTGCCCCGCCGGGCGGACTCGCCGCGTCGCGCACCGCCCGGGAGGCGCACCCTGGTGGTGGCCGGATCGCCGGTGGCCGCACCGGCCACGGGTCGCACCACCAACTGCGCCCGGCGGGCACGTGCCTGCGCCGGCAGCCGCACGACCGTCCGACCGGCTCCGAGCCATGCGCGGGCGAGAACCGCGCCATTCGCGGTGAACGACACCTCCGCGGCCCGACTGAGATCCACGGCCACGCGGCCCGCACCGGCCCGAGGGGACATGGCCCGCAGGGCGGTGATGCGCGGCGGGCCCGACGCCGCACGTGCGGGGCGTCCCGACGCAGGCGAGGTGGCGGGTCGGCGTTCGGTACGCGCCGGGGGTGGCGCGGGTGGCGGGGCCAGCGCCTCCTCCGCGACCTTGCGCAACGCGACCTCGCTGGGTTGCGAGCAGTTACCGACGCGATCGCAGGCCCGCAACTGGAGGGTGCCGCCCGCTGCCGCCGCGGCCACGCCCACCGACGACCCGGTGACGCGCTTCCAGGTGGATGCCCCCCCGCTCGCGGACACCATCCGCGCCTCATGGCTGCCGATGCCCGACTGCCCATCGGTGCCGGCGGCAAACGCCACCGTGGCCCCGCCGTCGCCCACCTCCACGGATGCGGCCCGGGGTGCAGGCGCCCGGGGTGACCACGAGTCGGTGCGCAGGGTGACGGTGCGGGTGTCGCCGGTCATGCCGTCGGCGGTGCGCCGGTAGGCCTCGACCGCGATGATGTCGTAGGTGGGCAGCCCGGCAGGCGCGCTCCGGTACCCGCCCCACGATCCGCTCGCATAGCGGAATCGCACGTACGAACGGGCGCCGCTCGCGACATCGCCCGGAGCGGAGACCACCGCTGCCACCTGGCCCCCCATCGCCCTGCGCCACCCGTCGGAGGTGATGCCATCGCCGGAGAGCTGCACGTCCGGCGCCGGGAGGCGGGTGACGGTGAATGACGGGCCGTCGCAGGCGATCAGCGTGCCATCCCACTCGGTCAGGAACATCCGCCAGTCCCACACGCCGGCACCCAGGCGCGGGTTGCCGATGCTCGCTGACCACGTGCGCGTGCCCGAGCTCGCTACCGGGGTGTTGTACAGGGTGGTGAACTCGCCGCCTGCCCCCGCGCGCCGCACCTGGACCTTCGCGCTGGCGTAGTACCGGAGAGACACCGGGAGCCGCCACGTGAAGCGACCTGTGTCGGTTGCCCGGAAAGCCACCGAACGGGCCTCGCACGTGGCCCCGGGGGTGCCGGCCATGGCTGCCTGCGCCCCGATGCCCGTACACGCAAGGGCGGCCGCGGCGAGGGCGATGGGTCGGGAGGCGGACACCCCCAGATGGTCGCGTGTCACCACCCATCCGGGGGGCATGGGTCCTCCCCTTTACGGGGTCCGCTCAAATGCTTACAGAACGCTCATCCCTGACCGCTATCCCCGTGCGGACGGAGGACCGGGTAGGGCATGGTGTTGATCTCGTCGAGGGTGCGTCCTGCGGTCTCCACGCGGAAGATCGCCGTGACCACGAAGCCGATCAGGCTGACCCCGGACACGATGTACATGGTGGCCGGGATACCGATGGACTCGGTGAGGATGGGCAGCAGGATGATGCCCACCACGGCCCCCATCTTGGCGGCGCTCGCAGCCAGGCCCGCGCCGGTGGCCCGGAGTTCCGTGGGGAAGACCTCCGCAGCCACCAGGAACGTCGTGGAGTTGGGGCCCACGTTCACCAGCAGGTTGAACAGCGCGAACCCCAGGAACACGAATGGCATTGACCCCGAGCCCAGCGATGCCGTGGCGAGGATGGCCAGGCCCACGGTGGTGCCCGCGAAACCCAGCAGCTGGAGGCGCATCCGCCCCCATCGCTCGACCAGCAGGATGGCGATGATGAACCCGACCACGAGGAAGATGTCGAGGAACGCCGCTCCCTCGGTGGACGCCAGGTCGCGCGACGCGATGCTGCCGTCGCCTGTGAACGACAGTGCCGCCAGCACCGTGGGCGTGAAGATGCCCACGCCGTACAGGAGGATGTCCATGATGAACCAGGGCACCACGGCCAGCGTGGTGCGCCTGCGTACCCCGGGCGTGAACAGCGCGCGCACGGGCGCAGGCCTGGCACCGCTGTCCTTGTGGTTCTGCCACTCAGGGCTTTCCGGCACGTGGCGGCGCAACCACACGATCACCAGGGCCGGGATGGCGCCCGCGCCCAGCATCAGGCGCCACGCCAGGTCCTGATCCACGCCCGAGAGCAGGATGGCCACTCCCAGGCTGGCGCCGGTGAGCATCCCGATGGCCTGGAACGAGAACGCCCCCACCGTCCAGCGGCCGCGCACGCGGGTAGGCATGAACTCCGCCAGGTATGTGGAGGCGATGGGGTAGTCGGCGCCCACGGCGAAGCCCAGCAGGAACCGGAATGCCACGAGGCTCCAGAGCCCCCACGACAGCGCCGAGGCCACGGCGAAGATGACGAACAGCGAGAGGTCGACCATGAACAGGCGACGCCGGCCGAAGCGGTCGGCCATGCGGCCCAGCGCCGCCGCCCCGAGCACCGCCCCCAGGACGGCGGCCGCGCCCACGATGCCCTGCTCGGCGCCGCCCAGCATGAACTGATCGGCGATGAGGGGCAGGGCAACCCCGATGATGAAGAGGTCGAACCCGTCGAGGAAGACACCCACCCCGGACAGGAACCACACCTTCTTCTGCAGGCGGGACAGGCGCGCGGGTCCGGTGGGCTGCGCTGCAGGGGGCTGCAGGGGCTCCATGCCGCTACTCAACACCTGCCCGGGCAGTGCAGCCGCGGCAGGCGCAGCGGTGCTGCACCGCCGTTACATCGAGGGCGGCGTCCCCACCGACGTCGCCAGGACCTTCACGCCGGGCAGGGCGCCCGCCCTCGCGGGCGCCGCCAGGCGGATGAGCGCATATGCCACGTCGTCCGCGCGGTCGCCCACCAGCAGCCGCTGGTCGGGGTCGGCGCGGTGCACCAGCAGGTAGCGGCCGGGCCGCACCCGGGTGATGTCCACGTACTGGAATTCCACGAACGCGGCGTAGTCGTCGGCGTAGCCCACGTCGATGCCCATGCGCATGGTCATGAGCCCCGGCAGGAACCGTCCGCAGTTGTGGTTGATGACCGGGACGGCGGTGGTGCCCGGGACAGGCGGGTCCACCTGGTAGCGGCTGCCCAGGCAGAAGCCCACCTTGTTGGAGCGGCCCACGCGCGCACCGGTGCCCGCGCTGCGCAGGTCGAACCGGTTGAACCCCAGGAAGTGCCAGTGGTTGTGGCCGCCCGGCTGGTACTTGAGGCGGGTGGAAAGGGGCACCTGCGCCACGGACCCATCGGCGCGCACCAGCTCCTGGGTGGCGGTCATCAGCCGCTGCCCGCGGGCGCGGCGGCCGTTCACGATGAGCGGGCCCTGCCCCACGTTGCCCACGGCCGATCGGAATACCAGCACCACCTTGCCGCCGTCGCGGCGCACGGCCACCTGCGAAGGAGGCTCCTGCCGCAGGTCGGGCAGCAGCTCCGCACCGGTGACCTGCCCGCCGGCCACGGCCGCCACCACCACGCCGAGCGCACCGGCGGTGGCCGCCACAAGTGCGACCAGCACGGACCTGCGTCGTGCGCGACCGGCAACCATGACGTGAGGCTAGGGCACTCGTCCCCGGAGTTGGTCCGGGGCGGGCGCCGCCACCCGCGCGCTGGCACAGTGCCGCCCCATGTCCGAAGACGACGACGTGATGGTGCACATCGAGATCCCCGGTGGGTCTCGCAACAAGTACGAGAAGGATGAGGCCACCGGCCGCATCATGCTGGACCGCATGCTGTTCACCGCCATGCGCTATCCCGCCGACTACGGCTACATCGAGGGCACGCTGGCCGAGGACGGCGACCCCCTCGACGCCCTGGTCCTGGTGGGCGAGCCCACATTCCCCGGCTGCTGGATCCGCGCCACCCCCGTGGGCGTGTTCCACATGAGCGACGAGAAGGGCTCCGACGAGAAGGTGATCCTGGTGCCGCTCAAGGATCCGCAGTGGTCGGAGGTGCGCGACCTGGACGACGTGAACGCCAACCTGCTCAACGAGATCGAGCACTTCTTCACGGTCTACAAGGACCTGGAGGCCGGCGAGACCGAGGTGCGCGGCTGGGGCGACAAGGCCGAGGCCGTGGAGATCATCCACGCCTGCCGGGAGCGCGCCGGCACGGCCTAGCCAAGCGGGTGGGCCCATCGCCGTTACGCTTACGGGGTGACGCACAGCCGGGCAATCCACCGCATGCTCACCCCGCGCGGCAACGACGACGCCGCGGCCATCGTGCTGTTCGTCCTCCGCGTGGCGAGCGGACTGTTCTTCATGTTCACGGGTATCGGGAAGTTCCTCACCTTCGGGAGCGAGGTGGACCACTTCGCCGAGTTCGGCATCCCATGGCCCTCGATCGCCGTGGTGCTGGCGGGCCTGGTCGAGGCGGTGGGGGGATTCCTCCTTGTCATCGGCCTGCTGGTGCGCCCTGTGGCGCTTGCCCTGGCGGCAACAATGGCCATCGCCATCGCCACGGCGGGACGCGAGCTGGGCGGCCCCTTCCACCTCGGCGTGGCCCCCGCGCTGCTGGTGCTCATGCTCGTGCTCGCGTGGAGCGGGGGCACATGGCGGTCCATCGATGCCCTGGTGCTGGCCCGCCGGTAGCCTGCCCGCCCTCCCGCAGCGAGCGGGGTGGCGTCAGAACAGCTGGTTCTCGCCGGCGAAGATCTCGCTCACCGACTCGTCGCAGAACACGTTGTGGATGGTGTCGGCCAGGATGCGGTCCACCGACAGCACCTGGATCTTGCCGTCGGCGCCGCCATCGGCCACGTCGATGGTGTCGGTGACCACGATCTCCTCGATGACTGAGTCGGCCAGCCGCTCGTAGGCCGCCCCCGAGAAGATGCCGTGGGTGGCGGCGGCCAGCACCTTGGTGGCGCCGGCCTTCTTCACCACCGCCGCGCCGGCGCACAGGGTGCCCGCGGTGTCGATCATGTCGTCGATGAGCAGCGCGGCCTTGCCGTCCACGTCACCGATGAGGAACGTGATCTCGGCCTCGTTGTGCTCGGGGCGCTGCTTGGCCAGCACGGCCAGGCGGGCGCCCAGCTTCTCGGCGAAGTGGTTGGCCAGCTTGGCGCGGCCGGCGTCGGGCGACACCACCACCAGCCCCTCGGGGAAGTCGCCCGAGAACTGCCGCTCGGTGAAGTGGTCGGCAAGGATGGGCGTGGCGGTCATGTGGTCCACGGGGATCTGGAAGAAGCCCTGGATCTGCCCGGCGTGCAGGTCCATGGTGAGCACGCGGTCCACGCCCGCCGCCTCCAGCAGCTGCGCCACCAGTCGCGCGGTGATGGGCTCGCGCGGGCTGCTCTTCTTGTCCTGCCGCGAGTAGCCGTACCAGGGCATGACGGCCGTGATGCGGTGCGCCGACGCCAGCTTGGCGGCGTTGATCATGATGAGCAGCTCCATGAGCGACTCGTTGACCGGCGTGCTGGTGGACTGCACCAGGAAGATGTCGGCGCCGCGGATGCTCTCGTCGAAGCGCACGTACACCTCGCCGTCCTTGAAGCGCTCGATGCGCACGTCGCCGAGCTCGATGCCCAGGCGGTCGGCGATCTTCTGCCCCAGCTGCTTGCTGGACGTGCCGGCGAACACCATGAGCCGCTTGGAGTCGTCACGGTCGATGCTCTTGGTTCCCACTAGGCGTCCCCCGCCTCGGAGTCTTTTTCCGCGGCGCGCCTGGCGCGCGCCTCGGCCTTGGCCGTGAATCCCTCGATGTTCTCCTGCCGCGCGCGGGCGATTCCCAGTGCGCCCTCGGGCACGTCGCCCGTGATGATGGACCCCGCGCCGGTCATGGCGTTGTCGCCGACGGTGACCGGGGCCACCAGCACGCAGTCGCTGCCGGTCTTCACGCCCGAGCCCACCGTGGTGGAGTGCTTGCGGAAGCCGTCGTAATTGGCGGTGATGTTGCCCGCGCCGATGTTGGTGTCGGCGCCGATGTCGGCGTCGCCCATGTACGACAGGTGCGGCACCTTGGAGCGCGGGCCCAACCGGGTGTTCTTCATCTCCACGTAGGTGCCGGCCTTGCTGCCGTCCTCCATGGTGACCCCCGGGCGCAGGTAGGCGAACGGGCCCACCGTGCACCCCTGCCCCACCTGCGACGACAGCACGTGGGCGCTGACCACCGTGGTGGCGTCCCCCACCTGCGAGTCGGCGATGAGGGCTTCCGGCCCGATGGTGCAGCCCTCGCCGATGACCGTGGCGCCCTTCAGCACCGTGCCGGGCCACAGCGTGGTGTCCTGCCCCACGCGCACGCCGGCATCCACCAGCACGCGCGAGGGGTCGGGCATGGTGACGCCGTCCACCATCAGCTGGTGGCGCAGGCGGTCCTGGATGATGGCCTCGCACTCGGCCAGGTCGGCACGGGTGTTGATGCCGTGCACCACCGAGGCGTCGGGCGCCACCATGGCCCCCACCTCGCCCCGGATGATGGGCAGCACGTCGGGCAGGTAGGCCTCGCCCTGGGCGTTGTCGGTGCCCACGCCCTCGAGGGCCGTGGCCAGCGCCGCGCGGTCGAACGCGAACAGCCCGGCGTTGATCTCGCGCACCGCCAGCTGGTCCTGGTCGGCGTCGCGGGCCTCCACCACCCGCACCCCGCGGTGGTCGCGGATGACCCGGCCGTACGACCCGCCGTCGTCGAGGATGGCCGTGACCATGGTGGCGGCACGGCCGCTCCTCTGGTGGTCGGCCACCAGGGCGTCGATGAGCGCGGGGTCCACCAGCGGGGTGTCACCGCACATCACCACCACGGTCTGCACCGACGGGTCGAGCGCGGCGATGCCGACGCGCGTGGCCCCGCCGGTGCCATCGCGCACCTCCTGCAGCGCCGTGCCCATGCCCGGAGGCAGCGCGGGCCGAACCTCGTCGCCCTCGGGGCCCAGCACCACCACCACGCCCTCGGGGGCCATGCCGCCCAGGGCGTCAAGCGCCCAGAGGATCATCGGCCGGCCCGCGAGGGGGTGCAGCACCTTGGGGAGGCGGCTCTTCATGCGGGTTCCATGACCCGCGGCAAGGACGATGGCGCCGACGCTCAACTCGCTGCTCTCACCCTTTATTGCCTGGTTGGGGCGGGAGGATTCGAACCCCCGATCGCGGGACCAAAACCCGCTGCCTTACCACTTGGCTACGCCCCAGCGCGCCGCCCGGCACGGCACGCCGGACCATACCAGCGGGGTCCGGCGCGCCGTGGCGCGGGAGGGGCTACAGCTCGGGGCGGGTGATGGCGCCCTCGCTGGCCGAGTGCACCAGCGCGGCGTACTTGGCCAGCACGCCGTCGGTGTAGTTGGGCGGCGGTGGCGTCCAGCCGCGCATGCGCTCGGCGATCTCGTCGTCGGTCATCTCCGCGTTGAGCTCGCGCTTCTCCACGTCGAGCACCACGATGTCGCCCTCGCGCAGGGCCGCGATGGGCCCGCCGCGGTAGGCCTCGGGCGACACGTGCCCCACCATCAGGCCGTGGGTGGCGCCGCTGAACCGGCCGTCGGTGATGAGCGCCACCTCCTCGCCGATGCCCTCGCCCACGATGGCCGCGGTCACGTGCAGCATCTCGCGCATGCCGGGGCCGCCGGCCGGGCCCTCGTAGCGGATCACCACCACGTCGCCGGGCTTTATGCCCCCGGCCTTCACCGCGGCGAAGGCCTCCTCCTCGCGGTCGAAGATGCGGGCCGGCCCGCGGTGCAGCAGGCGCTCGTGCCCGGCCAGCTTCACCACGCTGCCCTCGGGCGACAGGTTGCCGCGCAGGATGGCCAGGCCGCCGGTGGCCTTGAGCGGGGTCTCGATGGGCACGATCACCTTCTGCCCCGGCGTCTCCTTCACGTCATCCGCGATCTGCTGCAGGGTGCGGCCGTCCACGGTGGGTGCCGAGCCGTCGATCTTCCCCTGCTTCAGCAGCTCGCGCATCACCAGGCCGGGGCCACCGGCGTTGAACAGGTCCACGGCCACGTACTTCCCGCCGGGCTTGATGTCGGCAACGATGGGCGTGCGCTCGGCGATGGTGTCGAACTCGTCGATGGTGAAGGGGATGCCGAACTCCCGCGCGATGGCGATGAGGTGCATGACCGCGTTGGTGGAACCGCCGGTGGCGGCCACCGATGCCACGGCGTTGTCGATGGCGCGGCGGTCGATGATGTCGGCGGGCGTGATGTTCTCGCGCACCAGGTGCATGATCATCTTCCCGGCCTCCTCGGCGGCCTTGCCCTTGCCGGGGTGGGTGGCCGGGATGCCGTTGAGGTCGCAGGGGGCGATGCCCAGGAACTCGCACACCATGGCCATGGTGTTGGCGGTGAACTGCCCTCCGCAGGCGCCGGCGCCCGGACACGCGGCGTTCTCGATGGCCAGCAGCTCGTCGTCGTCGATCTTCCCGGCGGCGTGGGCGCCCACGCCCTCGAACACGTCCTGCACGGTCATGTCGCGGCCCTGGTGCACGCCCGCGGCAATCGAGCCGTTGTAGAGCACCAGGCCCGGGATGCCCAGGCGGCCCAGCGCCATCACGGCGCCCGGGATGGTCTTGTCGCAGCCCACCAGCACCACCACGGCGTCGAACGAGTGGCCGCGGCACACCAGCTCGATGCTGTCGGCGATCACCTCGCGGCTGATGAGCGAGCCCTTCATGCCCTCGGTGCCCATGCTCACGCCGTCGCTCACGCTCACGGTGTTGAACTCCATGGGCGTGCCGCCGGCCTTCTGGATGCCCACCTTCACGTGCTTCGCCAGGTCGCGCTGGTTGATGTTGCACGGCATGGTCTCGATCCACGTGGTGGCCACGCCCACGATGGGGCGGGCCAGGGCCTCGTCGTCGAAGCCGATGGCCTTCAGCATGGCGCGGGCCGGCGCGCGGTCGGGGCCGTCGGTCATCACCGCGCTCTTGCGCTTGGCCGGGTCGGTGGGCTGCTGGTACGGGTTCGGGTTCGTCATGCGCGGCACTCTAACCGCGGCCGGTGGCAGGGGGCGGCTACCCGCCGGCAAGCGCCCGGGCGATGAACGCCGCCACGTGGTGGGCCACGTCATCGGCCTCGGCCTGCAGGTAGTGGTCGGCGCCGTGCACCACGGCCAGCTGCCCGCCGCCGGCACCGCCCAGCCACTCCGCCACGTCCTCCACCGGCGTGATGTGGTCATGCTCGGGGTGCACCACCAGCACGGGGCGGTCGCCCATGTCGTCGGGGTTCTGCAGCCCGGGCGCCACGGCGGCCACGGCGCGCACGCGCGGGTCCATGGCACCCACGTTCAGCGCCACCCAGGCGCCGAAGGAGTAGCCGCACATGGCCAGGGCGCGGCCGGGGCCCATCTCCTGCTCCAGGTGGTCCAGTGCCCGGGCAGCATCGGTCCACTCGGCGGGCCCCGCCTCCGACTGGCCCGCGCTCTCCCCCGCCCCGCGGAAGTCGAACGCCAGCGCGGCCATGCGCTGGGCCACCACGGCCCGGGCGATGGCCTGCACCACGTGGCTCTGGCGGGTGCCGCCATATGCCGGATGGGGGTGGCAGATCACCACGCCGGCAAGCGGCGGGCCGGCGTCGGGCTGCAGCAGGTCACCCGCAAGCGGCGGCCCGTCGCCGCCGATGGTGACCCGCTCCCGGGTCACGCGGGCTCCAGGACCTCGATGTGCAACACGGTGGCCACGGTCTTCTCGGAGGTCTCGATGCTCTCGGGCGACACCACCTCGGCCCAGTCGCCGCGGCAGTCGATGCGCACCACCTGCCCCTCCTCCAGCACGCCCGACAGCTCCACGGCCAGGTCGCCCTCCACCTCGAAGGTGTTGAGCTCCAGCGGGATGTCGGTGTCGAGGGTGATGAGCAGGAGGCGCCCGCGGTAGCGGTCGTCCTCCTCGAACATCATGGCGATCTCGCCGGTGAACGATCGGTGGCGCTGCTTCACGGGCGGGGACTCTATCCTCCGCGCCATGCCATCCGCGTCGCGAAGCTACCTGCTGCTGGGCCCGCCCGACATCCTCCACGACCTGCTCAACGACTTCTCGGAGGACGGCTGGGCGTGCTCGGCCGACCGCTGGCAGGCGGTCATCACCCGCCCCCCCGGTGACGACGGCCCCGACCCCGGCGCCTGGCCGGCCGAGGTGACCCTGCAGGGCATCTCCGCCGCGGGCCACGAGGCGGCCTGCCGCGAGCACCTGAGCCCGCTGGAGTAGCGCTCCGGCTAGGCCACGCTCCACAGGCCGTCGTCGCCCAGCGGCTCCACCTTGACGGTGCCGCGGCCCACGGCGCGGATGAGCATCTGCGCGGCGGCGCGGCGGTCGATGGGCTGCTCGATGTCGGTGCGCATCACCTCGGCCACCTCCTGCGTGGTGAGGCCAAGCGGGAACTCCGCCAGCACCTCCTCGGGGCGATCATCCGGCACGCCGCGGCGCGAGCCCGCGGGGTCGAGGTTGGCCATCACCACGTCGTAGGCCTCCATGGGCTGGAAACCGCCGGCCTCCAGGCTGCGGTCGCCCGCCCGGAAGATGAGTGACAGCGCCGTGTAGCGCACCGCGCCGTCGGTGTTGGCCGCCTTGCCCTGGAACTCGGTGGGGCTGCCCGCGGCCATGCGCGCCTCGGCGCGGTCGGCCTGGTAGGCCTCCTCCACCTCGGGTGAGTCGAGCATGGCCATGACCGCGGGCACGTCGAGCCCCGGCACGCGCTGCAGCGCCGTGGCGATGTTGGGGTCCTCGTCCATCAGGTTGCGCGTGGTGAACCAGCCGAACTGCAGCGCGCGGAACGCCGTGATCTCGTCCCCGGGAGAGACGATGCGTACCGCGTGCAGCGCCCGGCAGGCGCGCCCCGTGCCCGTGAGCCTCTCGCGGGGGCCCTGCGTGAACGGCATGCCGAACTGCCGGAACATCTCCATGCGCTGGGCCATCATCACCGGGTCGTAGCCGCGCTCGTCGTAGTAGGAGGCGTCCTCGGCCAGCCCGATGGTGACCAGCCGCCAGGTGAGCCGCGGGCCATAGCGCCACTGCAGGGCTGCCAGCGACGGCGACGCCGAATAGCCCCACGGGCACCCGGGGTCGGAGATGAAGGTGATGTCGATGTCCATGGACGCGATGGTAGGCGCCGGGGCTCGGGTAGCCTGCCCCGTATGGCCGAACCTCTCCTTATCTCAGACGGCCGGGCCATGGGCCTGGTCGACGAAAACGCACGGCTCTCGTGGCTGGTGGCGCCCCGCATCGACCAGCCCAGCATCATCAGCGGCCTGGTGGATCCGGAGCGTGGTGGTGGCGTGGAGCTGGTGTTCCCCGACTCGAAGCCCGTGGCCCACCGCTACCGCGAGGGCACCCTGGTGGTGGAGACCGACCTCGAGGGCCCCACGGGCGCGGTGCGCGTGATCGACGCGCTGGCCATTCCGGCCCGCGGCCCCGTGCAGGCCGCCTGGCCGGGCATGTTCGTGCGCCAGGTGCTGGTGCTGGAGGGAGAGGTGGAGATCGGCCTGGTGGTGCGGCTTCGCTACGCCTACGGCCGCAACCCGCCGCGCTGGCGCGGCGAGGGACGCAAGATCATCGGCTACGGACCGGGCCTCACCATCGAGCTGCAGAGCGAGATCCCGCCGCGCCCCTACGGCGTGGACCTGGGGGGCACCACCACGCTGCCCAAGGGCGAGCGCCGCGTGATGGCCCTGCGCTGGCAGGACCCGCAGAACAAGGGCACCGACCTGCGCGCCACCGTGGAGGAGACGGTGGCCTTCTGGCGCGCCTGGGGCGAGACCTGCGACCACGACCCGCGCGCCGTGCAGCTGAAGGCGATGATGTACCACCCCACCGGCGCCATGGTGCGCGCGGTCACCACCTCATACGGCGATGGCCCGCCGGCTGACGGCCGCCTTGCCTGGATGGACGACCAGCCGCGCGCGGCGGCCACCTTCCGGGCCTTCGGCTACGACGGCGAGGCCGACTACATCGAGCAGTGGATCGCGTCGGCCGGCGACGGCGGGCCCATCCGTGACCTCAGCGGGGGTGAGCCCCCCGCCGAGGCCAGGGTGGACGACATCGACGCGCACATCATGGTCGGTGCGCCTCCGGGCGATGCCAGGGGGAACATCCCCTACCTGCCCGACCTGCTGGACTGACCGGCGCGCGCCGGTCAGTCGTAGTTCTTGCAGCCCATCCGGTCGATGTAGGGGATCATGTCCTGCCATGCGGCGTTGCCGATGAGTGCCTGGACGGCGTCGCAGTTCTCGGGCTCGAGCGCCGAACCGGCCTCGAGCAGGTACCAGGCCTTCTTGTTGGGCGAGCCGAAGTACAACCCGGCGCCGTCGAATCCGTATCGGGTGCAGTTCTTCGCCTTCGTGTTGAACTTGAACCCGGCGATGGTCTGCTTGCGGGCCGAGAGCTGGACCGTGTAGCAACGGGCGGGGCCCTTCACCTTGGCGGCCTTCATGATGGCCGTCTTCTGGGCCGCCGTGGGGGCCTTCTGCTTGCTGACCGAGCCGCCGCCGAGGGCGGGCGCAGCCGAGATTGCGAGGGCGGCCAGGGGGGCCATGCCGAGTGCGATCCAACGCTTTGACATCACTGTGCTCCTGAAGGGGAAGGGGGGTCGGATGCATCCACCCTAGCCACGGCCGCGGCCACTACGCTGGCGGCCATGGACTGGGCAATCACATGGCGTGCAGCGCTGTCGCAACTGGTGGTGGTGGCCATCCTCGGCGCCGCCACGGGCCTCACGCTGTCGAGCGCGTTCTTCGACTCGTGGGGCTGGGTGATCGGCCCAATCTCGTGGCTGCTGGCCACGCTGGTCACCATCGCCATCTGGAAGCTGCCCGCCGGACCCACCCTTTTCGGCGCCATCGTGGCCGGGCTCATCAGCCTGGTGGGCGTGGTGACCGGCCTGCACTGGACCGGGTCGGTCATCGCCCTGGTGCTGTTCGCGCTGTGGTGCGGGTGGCAGGGCCGCCGCCCGGGCCTGCGCCTCGCCGTCTAGGAGAGGTCAGCCCCCCGAGCCCACGGCGTCGCCCAGCGCCTCCCACACGTCGAGCTTCGATCGCACGCGGCGAATGACCTCGTCGGTGAACGCGGTGGTGCCCACCTCGCCCCCGAGGTCGGGGGTGCGGAAGCCATCGGCCACCGCCTCCATGGCGCCCTCGTAGATGGCACGCGACGCGCGTCGGGAGGGCTCCGACCGCATGTAGCCCAGCACGGCCGCGCCCGCCAGGATCATGGCCAGGGGGTTGGCCACGTCCTTGCCGCAGAGCGTGGGGGCCGTGCCGTGCGGGGCCTCGGCCATCACGACCGACGGGGTGAAGTCGTCGGAGAAGGCCAGCAGCAGCGACTCGGCCCCGGCGATGGTGCCGAACAGCTGCAGGACCATGTCGGACAGCAGGTCGCCGTCGCGGTTGAGGGACGGCACCACGAGCGCCTCGCCGGTGTGCCCCACCAGCACGGCGTACAGCGCATCGATGAGCGTGGGGCGGTAGGGCACGTCGGGGTAGCGATCGGCCGCCTGGTCGAGCTCCTCCTTGAGCATGCCCTCGTACACCGGCGACACGGTCCACTTGGGTCCCCCGATCACCGTGGCGTGCATTCGCCGCGCCTGCATGAACGAGAACTCAGCAACTGCCCGGCACACCCGTCGCGAGATGTGCTCCTCGCGGTAGGCCACCTCGTCCAGGCCCTTTCCCGAGCGCCACTCACGCGCGCCGTAGGCGTCATCCACCGCCATGCGCACCACGGAGATGGGGGCGTGCACGCCGCCGATTGGCCGCACGCCCGGGATGCGCCGTCCGGTGCGGATGATGACCCGGCCGTCGATCGCCGTGCGCAGCAGGGCGTTGGGGCTGCCCACGTCATCCGCGCCCTCGGGAGTGACCGTCGCCGCCTTCAGGCCATAGCCGGTGCGTCGCAGAGCGGCCGCGGCCTCCTCCACCACGCCATTCGCCGTGCGGCGGCGGGATTCCAGCGAGAGGTCGAACCTCTCGAGCGCCAGCGGCATGCCGATGACGTCGGGGTGCAGTACGCGAAGCGCCTGGTCCAGCAATTCCTGGCCGGTCTCGTCACCGTCCATCACGACCAACACGGGTGAGCTCATGCCGTCACTCTAGGGCCCCGTGCCCTGCGTGCTGCGCGTGGCACGCAGTCGTGACGATGGTGCCACCACTGCGCATAACCCACGTGATACGTGGCGGTACGGCGGCGATCGGGTAACCGGGCCGTGCGGTCGTCAACCTGCGCTGAGCAGGTTCCTGGTGGCGGAGTTGGCCAGCAGCACGCCAAGGCCGGCGTACCACAGCTCGTTGAGCGCGATGGTGCCGGCCTCGGGCCCCGCGGGCGTGCCCGCATTGGCGGCATACACCGCGTCGGCCCACTGGCGCTGCCACAGCGCGTAGCTGGGGTTCATGCCCTTCGGCTGGATGCCGCCGGCCACCCACTCCACCGTGGCCGATGCCTGCGCCACCGAGTTGGCCAGCAGTGCCGGGGCGCCCACCGGGCCGGGCGCCTCGCCAAGGCCGAACCCCTGCATGCCGAAGCTCTTGCCGCTCACCACGCTGGTGCCCAGCACGTAGTACGTGCCCGCGTTCGCGGCCTGCACGATCTCGTCGGCCAGCGGGTCCTGCCCCGGCGGGGTGGCGGCCGCGGCGTCTGCCGCCTGCGCGAGCACCGGGGCGATGTCGTTGGGTCCGCCGCCCGCGCCCTGCGACCCGAAGTCCACGGTCACGGAGTAATCGCGCGCGGCATTGCCGGCGCCCACCAGGAAGTTGGTGTACCCCGACAGGAACTCGGCGGTGCGCGGATCGTCCACCTGGGGCGGCGCGGGCCCCGGCGCCGCCCGCACCATGGCCACGGCATCGGGCCCGAACCTGAGCAGCGAGGCCTCCACGTCACCCACCACGGCCGCGGCCGCCTGCACCTGGTCGGCGCCCCACGTGCTGCCCGGCCCCAGGCCCTTCTCCAGCGCCCGCAGGGTGGCCACCGAGTACGAGTACCACCCGAGCGCCATGGGCAACGCCAGCTGCTGGCCCACATCGAGCGCCGAGGGGTCGGCCTGCGCATCGAGCTCGCGTGTGGCCCCCGCCAGCAGCGTGCGCACCTCATCGCGCAGGGCGGCGCGGGCAGCATCCAGCCCGCGGGCGGCTGCCAGCGCCCGGCTGGCACCACGTGCCGTGGCGCGCTTCACGCGATAGGTGGCCTGCACTGCCAGGCCGTAGGCCAGGGCCGTGCGGCCGGATGCCACGGCCCGCTCGGCCCGGGAGATGGCGGCGTCCAGGGCGGGCTTCTGCGCCGCGGGGATGAGGTTGGTGCCGGCCGTGAACTCGCGTCGCACCGCGCGCACGGCCGCCCGAGTGGTGCGGGCCGCCACCTGCCGGGCGCGGGGGGTGAGCACGGGCGCCGTGGCGGGTGGCCGGAAGATGGTGCGGCCCGTGAAGGCCTGATAGGCCTGTCCCACGTCGCGCACCACGCGTACCTGCATGCCCAGCTGGCGACCCAGCGCCGGCAGGCTCACGGTGGTACCGGTGTCCGGGTCGAACTCGGTGCGGTTGGCCAGCGGCACCAGCACGGTGGTGTACCCGGCCTTCCTGGCCGCACGCACCTTGGCGGGCACCTGCGACACCGCGCCCACCGTGCCGTCGGGCGCCACGGTGCCGGTGATCGCCACCTCGGGACGGATGGCATCGCCCGTGATGGCCGCCATGGTGCCCACCGTCAGCGCCGCGCCGCCGGATGGGCCGTCGATGGCCCCGGTCACGTCGTACCGGAGGTCCACCACCGACTGGTCGGCGCCGGTGAGCAGTGTTCCCACCGTGGCGGCGCTCGCCGTGGCGGCCTGCCAGGCGGGGCCCGCCTGCTTGGCCTTGACGTCCTCCAGGTTCACGCTGAAGCCAGGGTCGCCCTGCGTGCCCACCGCGATGGTGGCGGGCTCGATGCCCGCGGCGGCGGTGCCGTCGGGGTTGGTGCCGGCCCACAGCACCGGGAACGTGATCTGCCGCTCGGGGATGGACGCCGTTGAGGATGATGCCCCGCAGCCGGCGAGGGCCAGTGCAGTGGCCACAAGGGCCGCCACCCCGCTGGCCGTGATCACCCATCGACCGGATCCAGCGGTCACGGCGTGGACGCGCTCCCGGGGAGGGGCTCGAGCACCACCTGGGCACTCTGCGCGCCGATCCCGCACTTCACCGCGTACGTGCCACGGGCGGTGGCCGACTCACCCGCCGGGTAGGTGAACTCGCGGAACTCCGCGCGCATGGGGTCTTCGGGGCACTGCGACGTGGCATTGATTGCCGTGGCGGTGCTGCGACCGCCCACCCACCCGCGGGCCACCAGCACCGGGTCGGCACCGCATTCGGGCTCGAGGGAGGCCGCGGCCTTGGTGTATCCCATCTGCACCGTGGCGTAGAGCGCCCGCGGCTGGCCGCTGCCGTAGTCGTAGGTGTTCACCAGGGTGCGGCCACCGTCTGCGTCGGCGACATCGATGAACACCGTGGCACGGGTGGGGTTGGCGTAGTCGCTGCCCGCCTTCACCTGCGCCGTGCAGTGCGGCTGGGCGAAGCTGGTGGCGTTCCACGATCGCTCCACCGACGCCCCGGGGCCGATCATGGCGTCCTGCAGGGCGGCGGATCCATCGAACGGGTTGCCGTCAGCCGTCCATGGGGTGGCCTGCCCCTGCCCCTTCACCTCCAGGTTGCGCGCGGTCACGCGCACGGCCACGGGCAGGTTGTTGGTCACGGTGATCCGCGGATTCACCTGATCGGAGGCCGCGGCGCGGGTGGTGGCCGCTCCGGTGGTGCCGGCACCATCCGATGATGACCCGCAGCCCGCCACCACGGCGGCCGATGCCATGGCGGCCATGGATGCGACCGTGATGACGACCGTGCGCTTCATGCGGCACCTCGGGGAGCGATGGGGGCGGGACCCGGCCATGCTAGCCGCGCGCCACGGACTCCCAGGCCGCCCACACCACGTCGCGCAGGCCGCGCGCGGCGGCGGCGGGGTCGTCGGCGTAGATCACCGACCGGCTCGCCGACACCAGGGCGCCGGCCATGTGGCCGCCGAACGCCGGGCCGAGCGACGCGGGGTCGCCGCCCTGGGCGCCCACGCCCGGCAGCAGGAAGGGTTGATCGGGCATCAGCTGGCGCAGGCGCGTGAGGTGCTCGGGCACGGTGGCGCCCACCACGGCGCCGATGGATGACAGCCCGCCATCGCGCGGCGGGATGTGCGCCCCCCACCCGCTCACCCGCTCGGCCACGGCCTGATGCCACAGGCGGCCATCGGCAAGCGGGAGGTCCTCCAGCTCGGCGGCGCCGGGGTTGGAGGTGCGCACCAGCACGAACAGTCCCGTGCCGGTGGCCTCCGCGGCGTCCAGGAACGGCTGCACGGCATCGGTGCCAAGCATGGGGTTCACCGTGAGCGCGTCCACGGGCGGCCGCAGGAACGCCGCGGCGTAGTGGCGGGCCGTGGCGTCCACGTCGCCGCGCTTGGCGTCGGCGATCACCAGCAGGCCGGCGTCGCTCGCCGCCTGCGCCACGTCCTCGAATGCCTGCCACCCCTCGGCGCCGAACCGCTCGAAGCAGGCCAGCTGCGGCTTGGCGGCCACGCAGTGGGGGGCCGCCTGCTCGATCACCCGAAGGCAGAAGTCGCGGGCGCCGGTGGCGCCGCCGTCCACGCGCGCCGGGTCGGGGTCGAGGCCCAGCACCACCTGCGACTGGCGCTCGTCCACGTTGGCCGCAAGGCGTTGGCTGAAGGGCTGCGTGGTCACATGATCACCGCCGTCACGATGGGGATGGTGATGAGCGACAGCACGGTGGTGACCGCCACGCATGCCGCCAGCAGGTTGACGGGCAGACGGTAGTGGGCGCCCATGACGAGGGCCATCATGCCGCTGGGCATGGCGCCCAGGATGATCAGGGTGTCCAGCTGGTTGCCGCGGAAGCCCACGGCGTACGCGATGGCGAATGCCACCACGGGCATGAGCGCCAGCTTCAGCACCGACACGCCGGCGATCACGCGCCAGTACTGCGTGAAGCCCGACCAGTCCAGCACCAGGCCGGCGTACAGCATCACCACGGGCAGCAGGGCGGCGGCCAGGTAGCCGATGGGCGTCTGCAGCCAGTCCGGGAACGAATGCACGCCCGACAGGTTGAGCACCAGACCGATGATGAGGGCCCACATGGGCGGCAGCAGCAGCCCCTTCAGCGACTGGCGGATGCTCGTGGAGTCCCCCACCTCGCCGCGGCCGAACCATGCGGCCACGATGGGGTTGAAGGTCCAGATCAGGATGCCGGTGCCGATGGCGTCGTACATCACCGCCACCGTGAGCGAGAACTCGCCGCCGGATGCGGCGATGAGGGGCAGGCCGAAGAACCCGGTGTTGGCCACCGAGATCATCAGGATCACCCCGCCGATGGAGGCGCGGCCCAGCTTCATCATGCGGGCGAACACCAGGGCGACGGGCGCCATCACCAGGGTGACCGCATACGACACGAAGGGCACCAGGATCAGGTCCCAGTCCAGCTGGGCACGCACCATGATGTCCAGCACCAGCGCGGGCAGCAGCACGTAGAGCGTGGCCTGCACCAGGATGGGCGCCTGCGCGCGGTCCATCACGCCGAGGCGCCGGAGCAGCACCCCGATGGCGATGATGATGAGCGCCGAGAAGGCGGCGAGGGTCACGGCCGGGCGCGCCCCACCATGTACACGGCGCCGGCCGCCAGGAGGTTGGGCCGGCGGCGGCGCAGGTCGTCCACCGGGCGTCCCCGCTCATCCAGCAGCACCCGCCGGACGGTGACCATGTCCTCGTGGTCGAGGAGGGTCTCGAAGTCGCGGATCGAGCACAGGTGGATGTTGGGGGTGTCGTACCAGTGGTAGGGCAGCGACCTGCTCGCCGGCATGCGACCGCGCACGGCCAACGACCACCGCAGTCGCCAGTGCGCGAAGTTGGGGAACGACACGATCCCCACCTTGCCGACGCGCATCATCTCCTGCAGCACCAGGGCGGGGCGGTGCGTGGCCTGGAGGGTCTGCGAGAGGATCACCACGTCGTAGGCGTCATCCTCGACCTCGCTCAGCCCCTGGTCGATGTCGGCGACCATCACGGGCACGCCGCGCGCCACGCATGCATGGAAGCCCTCATCCGAGATCTCGACTCCCGTGCCATCGCAGCCGCGCTCATCGATGAGGTGCGCGAGCAGGGCTCCATCCCCGCAGCCGAGGTCGAGCACGCGGCGACCGTCGTGCACCATGGCGGCGACCACGTCGAGGTCGGGGCGAAGGGACATTCCCCGAGGGTACCGCCCCGGAACGCCGCCTGGGTCCCGGCCCCCCGCGGCGCATCCGGGCCCGCGGATAAGTTCACGGTGTCGTTTTCGCCCCACGGGAGCCTGCTTATGGGACACCAGGACAGTCCACCCCCGTCCTCACGGCGCGACTTCCTGCTCGGCGCCGCGGGTGTCGCCGTTGGCGCCGGGATCCTCGGGGCGAAAGACCAGGCCAATGCCCTCGGGACAGGCCGGCGCCGGCGCCAGCCCTCCCGCCACCCCACGGCCCAGCGGATCAAGGTGCATCCGTCGTACCAGCGGGGCCGGTTCGAGTCCGCCACCGGGGGCACCCTCCGGCTCACCCTCGACACGGGACCGGTCACCTTGAGGATCGCCGAGGTCGAGCCGCTCGACGTGGCTGCCGAGGCGCGCAGTGGGTCGAACCTGTGGCACAACGCCTTCCGGGTACTGCTCACGGGCCCAAAGGGTCTCGACATCCCGCAGGGCACCTACCCCGTGACCGTCGGAGGCCGGTCCTTCGACCTGTTCGTGGTGCCGATCCTGCGCACCACCGAGACACCGCGCTTCGAGGCGGTCATCCACCGCGCGTACCACAGGAGGGCCCGTGGCTAGCGACGACGACTACTTGGGCTCGATCTCGATGATGCCGTTCACCTGGCCCCCTTTCGGGATGGCGCTGTGCAATGGCGGCATCGTCCCGATCATGCAGAACACCGCTCTCTTCTCGCTGCTCGGGGCGAACTACGGGGGAAACGGCACCAACGTGTTCGCGCTGCCGGACTTCAACGCCCGGATGCCGCTGGGGCAGAACCAATCAGGGTCCGGCACCCCGTGGGCCATCGGCGAGGCAGCGGGTCGCGAGCAGGTGGTGCTCACAGTCGACAACCTCCCGCCGCACAACCATCCGGTGAGCCTCGGGGGAACCGGGGCGACCGACGCCGCCTCAGGCCCGTCGGTGCAGGGAACCACGGCCAGTGGCGGCACCGCGAGCGCGGCCCCGGTCGGCAATACCGGCGGGGGCGTCCCCGTGCCAACGCTGCCGCCCTTCCTGACCGTGTCCTTCATCATCAATCTCCAGGGGATCTTCCCGGAGCGCGACTAGCACGGCCCCGCGCGGCGGCTAGATCGCCAGGTCGTCGGCGGTGCGCGCCAGGAAGGCTGCGACCGTGCGGTGGTACTCGGGGATCTCCAGCAGGAATGAGTCGTGCCCCCAGGGGCTCTCGATCTCGCGGAAGGTCACGGGCACGCGCCATGACTGCAGCTGGCGCACGATCTGGCGGGAGTGCTCGGTGTCGAACCGCCAGTCGCTGTCGAACGACACCACCAGGAACTTGGTGGAGGTGCCCTCCAACTGGGCACCCACCTCCGCCGAATCGGCGAAGGCGTCGAAGTAGTCCATCACCCGGGTCATGTACAGGTAGGTGTTGGCGTCGAACCGCTTGAGGAACGACTCGCCCTGGTGCTGCAGGTACGACTCCACCTGGAAGTCCACCGAGAAGTCGAACCGCGGAGCCTCGCCGTGCTGCAGCCGGCGCCCGAACTTCTCGCGCATCGACTCCTCGGACAGGTACGTGATGTGGGCCATCATCCGCGCGATGGAGAGGCCGGTGTCGGGCGCGCGCCCGGTGCCGTAGTAGTCACCACCCTGGAAGTCGGGGTCGCGCATGATGGCCTCGCGCGCCACGGCGCTGAACGCGATGTTCTGCGCCGAGAGCCGCGATGACGAGCAGATCACCATGGCGGCGTCGATCTCGTGCGGGTGGTCGATCACCCACTGCAGCACCTGCATGCCGCCGAGCGATCCGCCGATGGCCCCCGCCAGGTGATGGATGCCCAGGTGCGCGAGCAGCGCCCGGTGCACCTCCACCAGGTCGCGCACGGTGAAGAGCGGGAACGTGAGCCCGTACGGGCGCCCGGTCTCGAGATTGTCCGACCCCGGGCCCGTGGTGCCCTGGCATCCGCCCAGCAGGTTGGCGCACACCACGAAGAAGCGGTCGGTGTCCACCGGCCGGCCCGGCCCGATGATGTTGTCCCACCAGCCACGCCGCTCCGGGTCACCGTGGTGCCCGGCGGCGTGCGCGTCTCCCGTGAGCGCGTGGCACACATAGACGGCGTTGGACCGGTCGGCGTTGAGGGTGCCGTAGGTCTCGTACGCCACCTCCACGGGGCCCAGCCTGGCCCCCGACTCCAGCACGAGCGGGTCGTCCTGCGTGAACAGGACGACCCGCTGGGTCTCGGTGAGCCCGATGCCCTCTGCTGGAGTGCTGGTGGTCAGGCGGGTGCTCCCACGCCTGCCGTGGCCTTGGCGATGGCCTGGTCGAGGTCCTTGATCAGGTCCTCCACGCTCTCGATGCCCACCGACAGGCGCACCGTCTCGGGGCGCACGCCCGCGAGCGACAGCTCCTCGTCGTTCAGCTGCGAGTGCGTGGTGGTGGCCGGGTGGATGGCCAGGCTCTTGGCGTCGCCGATGTTGGCCAGGTGGCTGAACAGCTCCAGGTTGGAGATGAACGCCTGGCCGGAGTCGCGGCCGCCGCGGATGCCGAAGGTGAGGATGGCCCCGTAGCCGCCGTCCAGCATGCGGTTGGCCAGGCCGTGGTACTTCGACGACGACAGGCCGGGGTAGTCCACCCACTCCACCTCGGGGTGGGCCTCCAAGTGCTTGGCGATGGCAAGCGCGTTGCTGCAGTGGCGCTCCATGCGCAGGTGCAGCGTCTCGATGCCCTGCAGGATGAGGAACGCGTTGAACGGCGACAGCGCCGCGCCGATGTTGCGCAGCAGCACGGTGCGGACGCGGCCGATGTAGGCGGCCGGCCCCAGGGCGTCGCTCCACACCACCCCGTGGTAGCTGGGGTCGGGCTTGGTGAGGCCCGGGAAGCGGTCGGAGTTCGACACCCAGTCGAAGTTGCCCGAGTCGACGATGACGCCGCCGATCGAGGTGCCGTGGCCTCCGATGAACTTGGTGAGCGAGTGCACCACGATGTCGGCGCCGTGCTCGAACGGACGGCACAGGATGGGCGTGGCCACCGTGTTGTCCACGATCAGCGGAAGGCCCGCGGCGTGCGCGGCCTCTGCCCATGCGTCGAGGTCGATCACGTCGAGGCTGGGGTTGCCCAGGCTCTCCACGAACACCGCG
>JADHKZ010000098.1 GCA_016780995.1 Thermoleophilia bacterium
TGGCCATCTCCTCCACGCGTCAGAAGACGCGGGAAGATGATGCGCGCTGTTCAGTTTTCAAGGATCGGGCCCCGGACTGGGGCTCTCCCTCACGCATGGCCAGCTGCACAGCGACGCCGGCCGGCTGGCCGTCACGTACGCCGCTGATGGGCGGAACCATGAGTTGTGAAGGATCTCGGGCACGAATGCCCGCCGGCTTTCGCCGGGCCGGTAAGTATTGCACTTACGACGGCTCGGCACAAGGCCGTGGCCCGAGGTACTGCGACGCCGAAACGCCCCTCGAGCCGGACGGGGATATTGGCGATCACACCGCCCCAGCACAAGGGCGAACGTGCCCCCACTACATCGCACATAGCGGGATTATTGCGGGGCGGACGGTTAAGCCCGCTCAGGCGGAAACACGAATGCGCGCGAACCGCTTCTTGCCCGCCCGCACCACACGGCCGTCCAGGGCCGCTGCGTCCACGTCGATGTCGGCCACCACGTCCCCATCGGCGCTTACCCCACCCTGCTGGAGCATGCGCCGTGCCTCGCTGCGGGAGGCCACGCCAAGCTCGTCCACCAGGAGCGCGGGCATGTGCACGGTGCCCGGGGGCACCGTGACCTCGCGCACCTCCTCCGGCGCCTTCCGGTCCCTGAACAGCCGATCGAAGTGGGCCTCGGCCGCCGCGCCGGCCCCCGCGCCGTGGAAGCGGTCGGCCACAAGGCGCCCCAGCCGCCGCTTGTCCTCGTTGGGGTGCCCGCCCGGACCGGGCTCCCCGGGAAAGAGCAGGTCGTAGAACTCCGCCATCTGGGCATCGGGGATGCTCATGACCTTGCCGAATTGCTCCTCCGGCGGCTCGCCCACGCCGATGTAGTTGCCCGTGGACTTGCTCATGCGCCGCACGCCGTCGGTGCCGGGCAGGATGGGAAGGGTCATGGCCACCTGCGGCCGCGCCCCGTACGCCTGCTGCACCTCACGGCCCAGCATGAGGTTGAAGAGCTGGTCCGTACCGCCAAGCTCCACGTCGGCCTCCAGCATCACCGAGTCATACGCCTGCATGAGCGGGTAGATGAGCTCCAGCACCGAGATGGGCCGGTCGTCGTCCATGCGCTCGGCGAAGTCCCGGCGCCGCAGCAGCTGGTTCACCGTGGTGCTGCCCGCAAGGCGGAACAGGGGCTCCAGCCCCATGCCGGCGAACCACTCGCCATTGCGCCGCACCTCGGTACGGTCCGGGTCAAGGATCGTGAACGCCTGCTCCTGGTACGTGAGCGCGTTGGCGTCGATCTCCTCGGCCGACAGCATGGGCCGGGTGGATGAGCGCCCCGATGGATCCCCCACGCGCGCGGTCCAGTCACCGATCACCAGCACCGCCGTGTGACCCGCGTCCTGGAACTCCCGCAGCTTGCCCAGCACCACGGCGTGGCCCAGGTGGATGTCGGGCGCCGTGGGATCCACGCCCACCTTCACCCGCAAGGGCCCGCCCTCCTCCAGCCGCTTCTGCAGCGCGCCGGGCGGCTGCACGTCCACGGCGCGATCGAGGAGGTTTCCGGTGCTCATGCGGGCGTGCTCCTGGGGATGGGTCGGGAGAGGAAGCGGGATCCGCGCGCCACCATACGCCACGGCAGCTCACGGGCCTCGGATATGCCGATGCGGGGCACGCAGGCGATGTCCGGGACCGTGCTCCGCGGGCCCACGTGCAGCCCTGCCGCCGATCGCGCCATCCCGTTGATGTGACCGGTGATCCCCAAGGCCTGGGTGAGGCGCCCGGGGCCCGCGCACAGCAGCCGGTCGTCGTCCACGCCGCGTCGCTCGCGCATGGCGTGGATGCCGTGGGTGGGCTCGATGGCCCGGATGAGCACCGCGGCGCCCCTCCCCCGCTCCTCCGTGACCAGGTTCAGGCACCAGTGCAACCCGTGGATGAGGTACACGTAGACCGTTCCCGGGGGGCCGAACATCGCGCTGCAGCGAGGGGTCTCGCCCCGGAAGGAGTGTGACGCGGGGTCGTCCTGGCCGTAGGCCTCGGCCTCCACGATCACGCCGCCGGCGCCGCCGAACGACAGCTCGCAGCCCACCAGGTCCTCGGCCACCGCCTGGGGTGGCCGGTCGAAGAACGCCCGGCCCACGGCCCGGGCGCGCGGGCTCACCAGGCCGCCATCCGCTGCTCGATGGCGTCGATCTGCGCAAGCACCTGCGCGCGGGCGGTACCGCCGGGCACGTCCTTGGCCTCCACCGATGCCAAGGCGGTGAGCTCCGGCAGCTCAAGGCCGTCGAGGCCCGCTGCGGCCAGGTCGGCGGCCGATGCATCACCCAGCGCGACGCCGCGCGCGGCGCAGGCGCGCACCAGTGCGCCCACCGCCTCGTGGGCGCGCCGGAAGGGCCAGCCCTCGCGCACCAGGTAATCCGCCAGGTCGGTGGCCGAGAGGAACCCCTGCTCGGCAGCGGCCGCCATGACGTCCTCCCGGAAGGTGGCGGTCGCCACCATGCCGGTGAGCGCAGGCAGGAGGAGGTCGATCGTGTCGGCGGCATCGAAGAGGAAGTGCTTGTCGTCCTGCAGGTCCTTGTTGTAGGCGAGGGGCAGGCCCGCCGTGAGGCCCAGCAGCCCGGACAGGTCGGCGGCCAACCGGGCGGCCTTGCCCCGGGCGAGCTCCGCGGCGTCGGGGTTCTTCTTCTGCGGCAGCATCGACGACCCGGAGGCATAGGCGTCGTCCAGCACCACGAACCCGGCCTCCTCCGACGACCACCACACGAACTCCGCGCCAAGGCGCGACAGGTGCACGCCCAGCTGGGCTGCGAACGCCAGGTAGTCGGCCAGGGCGTCGCGACTGCCCACCGAGTCCATGCTGTTGGGCGTGATGCCCGCGAAGCCCAGCTCGTCGGCGGTCATCTGCCGATCCACCGGGAAACCGCTGCCCGCAAGCGCCCCACTGCCCAGGGGGCTCTCCCCCGCGGACTCCATGGCGAACGCCAGCCGGCGGCGGTCGCGGTGGAGCATCCACGCATACGCGAGGAGGTGGTGCGCCAGGCGCACGGGCTGCGCCCGCTGCAGGTGCGTGTAGCCGGGGACCAGGGTGTCCACATGCGAGCGCGCCTGGTCCACCAGCGCCTGCGCGAGCGCCGTGAGCGACCGTGCCTGCTCCTCGCAGCGGCCGCGCAGCCACAGGAGCGTGTCGGTGATCACCTGGTCGTTGCGGCTGCGGCCGGTGTGCAGGCGGCGCCCGGCGTCGCCTGCGATCTCCGTGAGCCGGCGCTCCACGGCGGTGTGGATGTCCTCATCACCCGGGGCGAAGGCGAACTGCCCCGACTCCATCTCGGTGGCGACCTGCTGCAGCCCCGCGTCAATGGCCTGCGCGTCCTCGACCGGGATGATGCCCTGGGCTGCGAGCATGCGCGCGTGGGCGCGCGACCCGCGGATGTCCTCGCGCCACATGCGCTGATCGACCGGCAGGGAGGCATTGAGGGCGTCGAACGCCTCGGCCGGCGAGCCCTCGAACCGGCCGCCCCACAGCCGTCCGGGCTGGTCGCTCACGCCGCGCCCGCCCCCACCGGACCCGGCGCGCCCGCCCGCTCCGCCTGGATGGCGGCATCGAGGGCGGTACATACCCGGTCCACCTGCTGCTCGGTGAGCTCGCAGAAGAACGGCAGCGCGATGGTGGATGCGCTGATGGCCTCGGTCACCGGCAGCTCGCCCGCCCGGTGCCCGTGCGCCTCCTGGTAGTAGGGCTGCAGGTGGATGCACGGCAGGTAGGGCTTTGCCGAGATGCCCTGCGCCTCAAGGCGGCCGATGATGGAGTCGCGGTCCAGGTCGGCGTCCAGGCGGGGCGCGTACACGAACCACGACCGGCGCTGCGGGCCCTCGTACATAGGCGTGACGCCGGCCACCCCCGCCATGCGGTCCTGGTACCACCCGGCCACCTGCGCGCGGGCATCCTGCATCCAGTCGAGGCGCTCGATCTGCGCCACGCCGATGGCCGCGTGCACGTCGGAGAGCCGGTAGTTGAAGCCCAACCGCGAATGCACCAGCCACGCCCCGTCGTCGGAGCGCCCCTGGTTGGTGAGGCTCTTCAGCTGGCGGTACAGCTGGTCGTCGTCGGTGAGGATGACCCCGCCCTCGGCGGTGGTGAGCTGCTTGTTGGCGTAGAAGCCGTACACCGCCGGGTGGCCGAACGTGCCCAGCTTCTGCCCGTCGTAGTCACCGTCGATGGACTGGCAGGCGTCCTCGACGATGGCCAGGCCATGCCGCCTGGCGATGTCGATGAGGGCGGGCACCTCGGCCGGGTAACCGAAGATGTCAACGATGAGGATGGCCTTGGTGCGCGGCGTGATGGCCGCCTCCACCGCCGCGGGATCCATGTTGAACGTGAGGGGATCCACCTCCGCGAACACGGGGGTGGCCCCGGTGTAGAGGATGACGTTGGCCGACGCCACGAAGGAGAACGAGGACGTGATGACCTCATCCCCGGGGCCGATGCCCGCGGCGTGCAGACAGCAGTGCAGCCCCGCGGTGCCCGACGAGCAGGCCACGGCGTGGCGCGTGCCGATGCGATCGGCCCACATCTGCTCGAACTGCGTGACCACGGGCCCCAGCGAAAGCTGGCGCGAGCGCAGCACCTGGTCCACCAGCTCGCGCTCGCGGTCGCCGATGACCGGCCGCGCGAGGGGGATCACCTCGTCGGCGCTCACGCCTCCCGTGCCCCGGCGGTGCTGGGGACCGCCGCGCGGCGCACGCCGTAGTCCAACCCATCCACCAGGGCGTCCCACGAGGCCGCGATGACGTTCTGGTTCACGCCCATGGTGGTCCACGTGGACGTGCCGTCGGTGGAATCGATGAGCACCCGCGTGGTGGCGTCGGTGCCGTGGCCCTCGTCGAGGATGCGCACCTTGAAGTTGACCAGCGAGATGGCGTCGAGCCCGGGGATGCGCCCCGCCAGCGCCTGGCGCAGGGCCTTGTCCAGGGCGTTCACGGGACCATTGCCCTCGGCGGTGGCCACCAGCCGCTCGCCGTCGTGGTGCACGCGTACCGTGGCCTCGGTGACCACGTGGCCGGTCTCGTCCCGCTCGGTGATGACCCGGAACGACTCCAGGGTGAACGCGGGCTCATGGGTGCCGGCCTCGCGCTCCAGCAGGATGGCGAACGACGCATCGGCCACCTCGAAGTGGTAGCCCTCGTGCTCCAGCTCCTTGATGCGGGCCAGGATGCGCGGCGCCAGGTCGGGATCGGCCTCCACGTCGATCCCCGCCTCGCGTGCGCGCTGCAGCACCACGTGGCGCCCTGAGAGCTCGCTCACCTTCATGCCGCGCTCATTGCCCACCAACGAGGGGTCGATGTGCTCGAACGTGCGCGGGTCGCTGACCATGCCGGCCACGTGCATGCCGCCCTTATGGGCGAAGGCATTGACGCCCACGTACGGCGCCCACTGGTCGGGCGGCAGGTTGGCGGTCTCGGCCGCCCAGTGAGACAGCCGGGTGAGGTCCTCCAGCCCGCCGGGGCGCAGCACCTCGAAGCCCATCTTCAGCGCCAGGGAGGGCGAGATGGAGATG
>JADHKZ010000099.1 GCA_016780995.1 Thermoleophilia bacterium
GGACGGTCCCCCGTGCGGTGCGCGCCTCCCAGATCTCTCCATTCACCTGCACGTGCCCGCCGAGGGGGCTCACATCGCCCCGGGCGGTGCCCGACATTCCACGCATGGCCCCTGCACCCGTTGTGCTGGGCGCCGCGCGCGCACGGCGCACCCGCTGGGCCACCAGGGCGCACCCGCCCGCGATGACCACCGCGGTGAGCACCGCGAGCCAGGGAGTGGTCTGCTCCGACGGGTAGGGCGAATCGAACAGAAGCACGCCGCCCGCGGCGAACGCGGCGACGCCGGCCACGGCCGGCACCCCATAGCCACCGACCAGGGCCTCGATGGCGAAGAGCCCCACCCCGACGAGCAGCAGCACCACGCCGAGCCACCCGATGGGCAGCGCGATGAGCCCGGGCACCGACAGGGCGAGGGCGACGATCCCCACGATGCCCGGCACCAGCCCCCCGGGGTTCACCGTCTCGAGCGCCAGCCCCGCGAGCCCCAGCATAAGGAGCAGGAACACCACATCCGGCTGTTCGAGCACCCCCAGCGGGCTATCCCCCCTGTTTCAGACGGCACCGCAACGATAGACCGGGCTTCCGCGTGATGCGCGGGGAACCGCGCGCGCCGTGGCTAGGCTTGGGCCATGTCCGAGGCCCGCTCGCTCGAGGTCGTCTTCCCCGGCGACACCAACCACCTGGGAAGCCTCTTCGGGGGCACCCTCATGGCATGGATGGACCGCGCCGCGTACTTCGCGGCGTCGCGCCGCGCCCGGGGCGCCGTGGTCACTCGCAAGGTGGACGAACTGGAATTCCGGGTGCCCATCCACGTGGGCGACTTCGTGGAGATGGTGGCGCGCGTGGAGTCGGAGGGGCGCACCAGCATGCGCGTGGTGGTGGAGGTGCACCGCGAGGACCCCGCCGACGGCACCCGCGAGCTCTGCACCACCGGCCACTTCGTGATGGTGGCGGTGGGCGATGACGGCCTGCCGATCCAGCTACCCGCTACGTGAGGTAGAAGTACAGCGCGTACAGCAGCTCCACCGCCGGGCTGCTGGTGTGCACCGTCACGTCGGAGGGCACCGAGAGCAGCGCGTCGGAGTAGTTGAAGATGATCTTCACGCCCGATGCGACGAGGTCATCGGCCACCTGCTGGGCCGCACCGGAGGGGATTGCGAGCACCCCCACCTCGATGCCCTCGTTGTCCACCACCAGGGGCAGCTCGCTGTAGTGGCGCACGGTGAGGTCGCCGATGCGCATACCCACCTTGTCCGGGTCGGCATCGAACATCGCGGAGATGCGGAACCCGTGATCGGCGAATGCCCCGGACGAGGCGATGGCCTGGCCCAGGTTGCCGGCGCCGAACAGCGCGATGTTGTGCTGCCCGGACGTGCGAAGGATCTTGCGGATCTGCCCGATGAGGGTGTCGATGTCGTAGCCCACGCCGCGCTTGCCGAACTTGCCGAAGCCCGAGAGGTCACGGCGGATCTGCGTGGGATTGACGTTGGTGTACTCGGAAATGGCCTGGCTCGAGATGGAAGTCTTCCCCATCCGCTTGGCCTGGGTGAGCACCTGCAGGTAGCGCGACAGCCGGGCTGCCACGCCGAGGGTGAGCTGTTCGGGCACTGTCGTCCGTTCCGGCGCTTGTATCAGCGCCGCACAAAGTAGCAGGCCTCAGGAACCCACGGTGAAGGGGCGACTGCGCGCAATGTGGCGGCTCCCGTTGGCGTCGGTGGCCGTCACCACCGCGCGGTAGCGCCCCGCCGGCACCTCGGGCCCGGCCGCCGACCGGCGCGAGAGCAGCAGGCGGTACGTAGCCGCGGGCCAGTCGCCGCTGGGCTCGGCCTGGGTCATGCGCACCGGGGTGCCGCCGCCCACCGGCACCAACTCCACCCGCACGTCGCGCAGGGTGGTGGCCACGAGCCCTGCGTCCGTGAGGTCGCGCGTGCCCACGCGCACCTCCACCTGGCCCAGCCCCGTGCCCGTGCGACGCACCACGGGGGTGCCGAGGGCCCCCTTGGGGAACGGTGCGCGCGGGGCGGCCCACACCACCGCCGATCCGGCGGCCACCTGGCCGCCCTCGGGCACCACCAGCAGGCGCCCGCGCCAGGGGTCGTCCCCCGATCGCGCGGCGCGCGGCACCGCGACGGTGGCGCCCCGGCGCTGCCCCGGCGTGAGCACCACCGGGTCACCCACAGGCTCGTACTCGCCGGCGGGGGTCTGCAGCACCAGGCGATAGCGACCGCCGGTGCCGGTGAGATCGCGCATCACGAACCGCAGGCGCGTGTCGTCGGTGCGCGAGCGGATGCCGCTGATGACCGGCGGGGTGATGGACACGCCGGGCATGGCGCGCTGGGCGATGGATGCCGGGTCGGCCACCACTCCCCCGCCCTGCTCGTGCAGCTGGGCTCCCGGCACCTGCCCTGCCGACTGCACCAGCACGCTGCGCACGTCGGCAGGGGTCCACGTGGGGTGGTCCACCCGCAGGCGAAGTGCCGCGGCGGCCACCGATGCCGCGGCGGCCGAGGTGCCGTGCAGCGGCGCCTGTCGCGGAGTGCCCGACTGGTCCCGCCCCGGGAAGGCCGCCTCCACCCCCACCGCGGGCGCAACGATGTCGGGCTTGGCGCGTCCGTCGGCCGTGGGCCCGCGGGATGAGAACGATGCCACCGCCATGGGGGCCTGCTGGTCGGCGCGTGCGGCGATGGCCACGGCTGCACCCGGCTGGCGGACCAGCATCTCCATCAGCGCGCGGCCCTGCGCAGGGCCCAGGCCCACGATGGGAATGGGCACGTCAGCGCCCCCGTGAATGCCGGGGAATGCACCGGCACCATCCTCGTCCCACACCGCCAGCGCCACGGCGCCGGCGGATGCCGCCCGCCGTGCCACCTCGGCGATGGGGGCGCCACTGCGTGCGACAAGGGCAACTGCGCCGGCCACGGTGCTACGCCCTCCGGCCCCGGCGAAGTCACGGATGTCGGTGCCGGCGCCCACCCCGGCGTCGCCGCTGGCCGCCACCAGCGGGGCGCCCGTGGTGACGACGCCCGCGGGATCGGCCCCCATAAGCGGCAATGGCGCGAGGGTGGCCGAGGCCGGGCCCACGCTCATGGTGAGCTCGGCGGTGCGCGGGGCCTGTGCGCCCGCGATGCCGCCCACCACCAGCGCCTGCGGCACGGCGGCCAGGTTGCCCAGGGTTCCTCGCGACGTACCCGTGGGGCCGTCGTTGCCGGCGGGCACCACCACCACGCTGCCCGCGCGATCGGCCGCGGCCACCGCGGAGGCCACGGGGTCGATGCCACCAGCCCCGAACCCGCGCGCCAGGCCCATCACGATGACCCCGGCGCGATCGTCGGGCATGCCATCGCGGTTGGGATCCACCGCCATCTCCAGCGCGGCCAGCACGCGATCGGTGCGGGCCAGGGTCCGTACCCGGCCGTCCACCACCTCGCGAGCGGTCACCCGGTAGGCCAGCATGCGGGGGGTCATGGCCGGGGACAGCCCCGCCAGGGCGGGCGAGCGCAGGATGATCGATGCCATCTGCGTGCCGTGGGCCTCGGCGGCCGGGTCTGCCATGTCCGGCGACGGGTCGGCGTCGCCCTCCACCACGTCCATGGCCGCCACGATGTGCTTGTCGGGCCCGATACCGCCGCCCAACCACGGATGCGAGGCATCCACGGCGGCGTCGATGAGGGCGACGCGCTCCGGGCCGCGCTCCTCGGGAGCCGGTGCGGTGCCCTGCGGACCCTGCCCCGTGGGGGCCACAGGTGACGCATCGGAGGCCGCGGGGGCCATGAACAGCACCGGCACCACGGCGCGGATGCCCCGCACCTCGGCCAGCGTGGACAGGCGGCCCGCGGGCACCCGCACGCCCAGTCCGTTGAGCAGGGTGCGGTAGCGGTGGGTGACCACCCCGCCCATGCCCTGCAGCGACCCCTCCAGCGCCAACTGGTCGGCCTGCATGCGCTCGAGGGCCGTGGCGCGGTCGGCCGCGGGCACGTCCACCAGGCCGGGGCCGTCCAGAAGGACGATGGCCGACTCGGTGTCGCCGGCCGGCGGTACCTGGGGGGTGCGCTGGCCGTCCACCACGTCGCGCCAGCCGGCGGCTGACACGAGTGCCTGCGTGTCAGGCGAGCCCGCGGGCGAGCCTGCCTGCGCCACCAGCAGGGCGGGCGCGGCTACGGCGGCAGCGCCCAGTAGGCCAAGGCCCAGGTGGAGGCGCCTCATGCGGCGATGCCCCCGGGCGGCGCCGTGGCCATGGCATCCTCTCCCACGAAATCCGGCCACGGGATGGACAGGGTGAACGCCGCCGCGGCGGCGATCATGGCTGCGTTGTCGGTGCACAGCGCGCGGTCGGGAATGGCCACGCGCAGCCCCCGCTCGGCGGCCGCCCCCTCCACCTGCGCGCGCAGCAGGCCATTGGCGGCCACTCCGCCGCCGATCGACACCGCGGGCACGCCGGAGTCGTCGGCTGCGCGCATGAGGCGATCCACCAGTGGCCGCACGATGGCCTGCTGGTACGAGGCAGCAAGGTCGGCACGCCGCTCGGCCACGCCATTCTCGCCCAGCTCGCGCGTGGCGTAGAGCAGCGCGGTCTTGACCCCGGCGTACGAGAAGTCCAGGCCACCGGGACCACGCGAGCGCAGGCCCACGGGGAACTCGAAGGCCGTGGCGTCGCCCTCGCGGGCCAGGGCCTCCAGGCCGGGGCCACCCGGGTACGGGATGCCCAGCAGGCGCGCGCCCTTGTCGATGGCCTCGCCCGCGGCGTCGTCGATGGTCTGCCCCAGCAACTGGGGCGCGGCATAGTCGTCCACCAGGTCCAGGCGTGTATGCCCGCCCGATGCGGTGAGGGCCACGAAGGGCGGGTCGAGCGCCACAGGCTCCAGCCAGCACGCGGCCACGTGGCCATGCAGGTGGTCCACCATCACCAATGGCTTCCCGGCCGCGTAGGCCAGCGCCTTGGCGGTGGCCACGCCCACCAGCAGCGCGCCGATGAGCCCCGGTCGGCGCGTGACCGCGATGCGATCCACCTGGTCCAGCCCTACCCCGGCATCGTCGAGCGCACGGTCCACCACGGCGTTCACGGTGGTGAGGTGGTGGCGGGCCGCCACCTCGGGGACTACCCCGCCGTAGACGCTGTGCAACTGGGCCTGGGACGCCACCACGTTCGACCGGATGGCGCGCCCCTCCACCACGGCGGCGGCGGTCTCGTCGCAGGAGGTCTCGATGGCGAGCACCAGATCGCCCATCACCCCTCCCCCTCCGACGGCTCCCGCCACATGATCAGCGCGTCCTCCTGGTTGTCGGAGTAGTAGCGCGGACGCACGCCCGCGTCCACGAATCCGCGACTGCGATACAAGCGTATGGCGGCGTCGTTGGAGACCCTGACCTCGAGGGTGTAACGGTCATATGGCCGCTCGTGCAGGTGGGCGATGACCGAATCCACCAGCAAACCGCCGATGCCACGGCGCCGATGC
>JADHKZ010000100.1 GCA_016780995.1 Thermoleophilia bacterium
TGGCCTCGGGCTCCGGCTCGGGCTCCGCTTCGGCCTCGGGCTCCGGAGCCGCTTCGGGCTCTCCTTCGGCCTCGGGCTCCGGCTCCGCGTCGGGCTCCGGCGCGGGCTCGATGGGCTCACCCAGGGCGCCGATGCTCGAGCCCAGGGGCGTGACGGTCTCATCCAGGATGCCCGGCGCGGCGTCGGCCGGGAGCTCGGGCATGGGAACCTCGCCCACCTCCACGCCGTCGTCCTCGATGACGATGCGGTAGCGGTCCACGTGGGGGGCGTGCACGAACAGGAGGCGTCGCCACTCCTCGCGCCCGGCCTCCTCGGCCGCGCTCGTGCTGCGGAAGCGCCCCACCTCACTGCGCTGGGCCTCGGCCGGACTGCCCGGCACGCCGACGACCACCACGAGGAAGCGCTTTCTCAGACCCATCGCGCGCCATGCTACCCCGTGGGTCCGGCCACCTCGGGCCACGGCACGTGTGGCCGGTTACTCTGGCGCCGTGAGTCAGGGTCCGTTCACGCACGTCGTCGCATGCATCGACGACTCGCCCGCCACCGAGCACGTGGTGCGGCTGGCGCAGCAGGTCGCCGCCCCGGGCGGCCGCGTCTCCGTGGTTCACGTGCTGGGCGGCCCGCCATTCAGCGAGTCGTTCCTGGCGGCCATCGGCACCGCGTTCGGCGGATCGCCCCTCACCGACAACTCCGGGGCGCACCGCGAGATCGCACAGGGGCTCCTGGATACCGTGTGCGATGGCGTGCCCGGGGCCGAGCCGGTGCTGCTCGACCCGCACGACGCCGATTCCGCTCCCGACGCCGTGGTGCGATGGGCCGAGGACAACGACGTGGAGTGCATCGTGGCCGCGTCGCATGGCGACGCCCTGGCCCGCGCGGTGAAGCTGGTGGGCTCGTTCAGCGCGCACCTGGCGCGGCATGCCCCGTGCCCGGTGCTGCTGCTGCCACCCGGCACCGCCGGGGGCTGACCCGCTAGTCGCGCGGGGGGCGGGGGAAGAACCCGCTTGTGCGGCGCACGTACTCCGCGTAGCCCGGCCGGCGCTCGGCGATGTCCTTCTCCAGCAGGCCGGCGCCGGACACCTTCACCAGCAGGACGGTCATGAGGATGGGGCCGATGAACCCCCAGGCGCCCGCGCCGCTCTCGGCGGCGATGAGGAAGATGCCCCACCACACCATGAAGTCGCCGAAGTAGTTGGGGTGGCGGGTGTAGCGCCACAGCCCGGTGTCGAGCACCTTGCCGCGGTTGGCGGGGTCTGCCTTGAACCGCGCCAGCTGCCAGTCGCCGATCGACTCGAACGCGAAGCCGATGGCCCATGCCACCCCGCCCAGCGCGGCCAGCCATCCCAGTGCCCGGTCGGGCACCGCCGCCAGCTGCACCGGCAGCGACACCACCCACATGAGCACGCCCTGCAGGATGAAGATGGTGACGAGGCTGATGATCCAGAAGTTCTTCCCGCGCCGCGCGCGCATGGCCTGGTAGCGGAAGTCCTCGCCCTTGCCGGCGTTGCGCCACGTGAGGTACCCCGACAGGCGCAGCCCCCACACGGCCACCAGCACCAGGATGAGCAGGCGCCGCCCCTCGTCGCCATCGCCGGCGATGAACGCCGTGATGGCAACGGCCACGAAGCCCAGCGGCCAGACCGGGTCGATCACGCTGGCGTCGCGCAGCACCAGGCTGACCAGCCAGGTGATGACGGCGAGCGCCAGGATGACGATCGCCGAGGTGAGCATGATTGCGCCGTAGCCGATGGGGGCAGATTCGCACGTCCCGGCCGGATACGCTCGGACTGTGGAGCCTTGGTACATCAGGCTGGCCGAGCAGCGGGACATCCCGCGCCCGCTCCTGCTGGCAGCCATCCGCGCCCGGGTGGGCGCGCGCCTGCGCCGTGAGCGGCGCGGTGGCGCCGATGCCGTGGGCCAGCGCCAGCGCGCCCTCCGGCAGCGCCTCGCCGAGGCGCCCGTGGCCGTGCGCGCCGACGCCGCCAATGACCAGCACTACGAGGTGCCCGCCGACTTCTTCCAGCTGTGCCTGGGGCCGCGGCTCAAGTACTCCTCATGCCTCTACCCGCCGGGGGTGGACGACCTTGCGCTGGCCGAGGACGCCATGCTCGACCTCACCTGCGAGCGCGCGCGCCTGCAGGACGGCCAGGACGTGCTGGAACTGGGCTGCGGGTGGGGATCGCTCACGCTGTGGATGGCCGAGCGCTACCCGCACAGCCGAATCACGGCCGTGAGCAACTCCGCGGGCCAGCGCCGGCACATCGAGCAGCAGGCCCGTGAGCGCGGGCTGCGCAACGTGCAGGTGGTCACCTCCGACGTGACCGTGCTGGAGATGCCCGACGCCTCGTTCGACCGCGTGGTGAGCGTGGAGATGCTGGAGCACGTGAAGAACCACCCGCAGCTGTTCGCGCGCATCCGTCGGTGGCTGCGCCCCGACGGGCTGTTCTTCGTGCATGTGTTCTCGCACCGCGACCTGGCATTTGAGTTCAGCGAGGACGAGCGCAGCGACTGGATCGGCCGGCACTTCTTCACCGGCGGCACCATGCCGTCGGATGACCTGCTGCTGCACGCGGCCTCCGGGGAGTTCGCGGTGCGCGACCACTGGCTGGTGTCGGGACGGCACTACGCGAAGACGGCCCTTCACTGGGACGACAACCTGGTGGCCCACCGCGATGAGGCCGTGGCGGTGATGGAGCGCGAGCACCCCGGGCAGGGCGAGGTGTGGTTCCGCCGCTGGCGACTGTTCTTCCTGGCCTGCGCGGGGCTGTGGGGCTACCGGGGCGGCGACGAGTTCATGGTGTCGCACTACCTCTTCGCGCCGCTCCCGGTCTAGGCGGGCGCGGGCGCCTGCGGCGCGCCGGGTGACGGGGCAGGCGGCGCGGGTGCCTGCGGCGTGCCGGGAGGCGGCGCCGGAACCGGCGCCACAGGCGCGGGCGTGGTCGTGACGGGCTGGTCGGGGGTGGCCGGGGTGCCGGGCGCCGCCCGGAAGCTGCGGGCGTTCATGAGGCCTGCCCGCCAGTACGTGGGGAGGTAGCTGATGGTCACGCCGCCGCGGCCGCCGGAGGAGTGGATCATCCACTTGTTCCCCAGGCTCATGCCCATGTGCGAGGCGCGGTTCAGGGGCGTCTTCCGCCCGGCGCCGCCGAAGAACACGAGGTCGCCCGCCTGCGCGCGCTGCCAGGCGATGCGCGCGCCGCGCCGATCGACGTTCATGGTGTAGGTGGTGCGGCCCTGCGGAATGATGAGCGATGTCTCGGCGGCGCGGTCGCCCGTGTGCCACACGAACCAGATCAGGCCGGAGCAGTCGAACCCGCCCGCCGCCTGTCGGTCGAGCGGCGAGGCGGGGTCGGTCCACTCCCCGCCCCACACGTAGGGGCTCCCCACCTGCGAGAGGGCGCGTTGCACCGTGGGCACCAGGGCCGGGTCCACTGCGGGGATGCGGAAGGCCTGCAGCGCCCGCACCGACGCCGATGGTCCATTACGTCGGATGTACCGGCCACGTGCGGCCATGAGGGCCAGGTCGGCCATGCGCAGGGGCTGCGAGTCGTGGCGCTCCAACACGTCATCGCTGGCCGGGTAGTTGCGGCGCAGCCCGGCCTCGCGCGCCACGATCGCCGTGGCGAAGCCGTCGGGCAGGGCGAACCGCCGGCCGGAGCCATCGGCGAATCGGCCCAGGCGTGCGACCGCGCGGCCCATGCCCAGCCCCAGCGTCCACGCGCGGTTGGCGTCATGCCCCGTGAGGGGCGCGTCCAGCTGCACGGTGCCGCCGGGCGCGGTCAGCCACCCGCGCTCCACGGCACGTCGGGCGGCCTTCCCCAGTGGGTCATCCGGGGCGATGTCGCGCCAGGCGGTGCCCGCGGCGCCCGCCGGCAGGCCCAGCACCCGTTGCATCAGCGCCACCAGATCGCGGCGCGTGGCGTCGCGGGCCAAGGCGGCGGCACTCCTGGGGCCGCTCCACATGCGCCCCTTGGCCAGGTCGCGCGCCGCCTGCTCGCCGAACCGGAAGGCGGCCGCGGGCACGGGGTCCTCGCCGCCTGCCGGCTGCGCCAGGGCGGCGGCGGTGAGCGAGCCGATGGCCAGGAGGGGCGCCGCCATGATCGAGGTGACCAGCAGGCGGCGCCGCGGGATGCGGCGTGGAGCGGTCATCAGGCCGTCGAGGCTAGACCCGCGGGTATCCCGGGTGCTGTCCCCGCGGAACATGTCTCACGCATTCGCAACATCCCCTGCACATGCGCGCTGCGGGGGAGGAGTCCTGCCTACCCGCTGGAGCGCAGTTCCCGCAGGTTCTGCGCCAGCAGCACCACCGCGCCTACCAGCAGGATGATGGCCAGCGTGAAACGCCACTCGCGTATGAGGCCGATGGCGATGGATGCGCCTACCAGCACGACAATGGCCCATCCGAGGAATGCCAGCAGGCGCCCGCGCGCGAGTGACTCCACGCCCAGGATCACCAGCACGCCCGCCAGCACGCCCACCCAGTAGTAGTCGGTGTAGTTGCCGACGAGCAGCCACACCACGATGGCGATGATGAGGGGGGTGCTGATGGCGGCCCAGATGCGAAGCAGCCGGCTGCGCACGCGCGGCTCCTTCTCCACCTCGTCAAGCGCGGCGGCCGCGCGGCCCAGGTGGGCACGTGGCGCCGGCGCGGGCAGCCCGTCGCGCGCGGCAGCCTCCAGCGCTGCCTCCTCGGCGGCCAGGTGGCGTCGCTCGTCGCGCAGCGCCAGCATGGCGGCGTCCCGCGTGGCCACCTCTTCGCGCCGCGCGGCGGCGATGGGGTGGGTGATGGAGTCCATCTGCAGGGCCCGCGCCTGGGCATCTTCCTGCCGTGCGGCGCGGCGCTCGGCGTCCACCTCCACGTCGATCTCCGCCATGCGCGCCCGCACATCGACGAGGCGTGTTTCCACGGCCGCCCCGGCAGCCGCGGGATCGGGGTCCACCTTCTGCATGCCGGCCCAGCCCAGCGGGTCCTCCCAGCGCACGCGGTCGATGCCGTCGCGCTCGTGCTTGGGGCCGGTGGGGGCCGACTCGCCGCCGAACTTGTCCTTGGTGTCGCGGCCCCATCGCCCGCTGAAGTCGCGCACCCAGGGGGTGTCGTCATCGATCAGTACCGGCCGCCACTCCCGGTCCTCGCCGGGGCCGATGCCCACGCCGTCGCCGCGGTGGTAGTCGACGAACGGCACGCCAAGGCCGGCATCCAGCGACGAGCTCTCCTGCCACGGCGTGAGCTTGCGGAAGAAGCGGCGGAGGAAGCTGATCAGCCCGCGCATCACCGGCGGGTCCACGCGCACGGCCTCGTCCATGGCCCGGGGGCTGTGGGAGTGAGATCCCGCTCCCGGGTAGGCCACCACGTGGCCGTCCACCCATTCGAGGTCCGGGTCATCGGCCCGGCGGCGTAGGCCGTCGCCCTCGGCGTCGTGCGATGAGAACGCCACCCATCGGGGGACCAGGT
>JADHKZ010000101.1 GCA_016780995.1 Thermoleophilia bacterium
AGGTCGATCAGCACGTTGATGAGGATGACGATGAACATCACCCACACGAACACCACGAACGTCGTCCAGATGACGTCCCAGAGACTCCAGTCCATCTAATTCCTCCAATGATGGCGATGCGCCCCCAATGGGGGCGTCGGGAATCACCCTACTGACGCCGCGCCCCTCCGGCGGTGGGGTTTCTCCTACACGCACGTATCTAATATCTGCGCGTTCCCTCGTACCGGAGGCCCCGATGGCAGACGACCAGATCCACGAGGTGCGGGTGCACCTCACCCGCGAGCAGGCGCCCATCCGCAAGGCGCGGCTGGAGATGACCGGCACAGACGTCACCTTCGGCGTGCCCGGCTGGCAGGGCGAGCACTACGGGTTCGCGCCCGGCACGGTGCCCGAGTACCCCGGCACGCTCGACTACCTGGTGGCATCGGTGGCGGGGTGCCTCATCGGCACCTTCGGCGGCACCCTCAAGGCACGCGGCATCACCGCCACCGGCGATGACCTGGTGGCCGACGCCATCGGCGAGGTGGGGGTGGACGACGACAACGTGCTGCACCTGCGCCGCATCATCGTGCGCTACACGCTCAAGGCCGCCCCCGAGCACCGCGAGGCGGCGGAGCGCTGCAACCAGATCCATGCGCACCATTGCCCCAACGCCCGCTCGGTGTCCGCCGCCATCGACATCGTCACCGAGCTCGACTTCGTGCCGGTGGAGGAGGAGGCGGGGGCTCCCGCGTAGGGATCAGGAGCGCGAAAAACCATACCTGAGCAGGGAACTCCTCGGGTAGGACTCGAACCTACAACCCTCCGGTTAACAGCCGGATGCTCTACCATTGAGCTACCGAGGATCGGCGAGCCGGGAGTCTAGATGACGACCGGCTCGTTGTGCTTTCCGGGCGGTGGCGCAAGGTGGTGCACGTGCACCACCGGTCCGGTTTCGTCGATCCGGCCGGGCACCGGCAGGTCGTCGCGGCGGTATGCCCACCCCGCGCGCTGCATGGAATCCACGAACGGACGGGCGTCCGGGCGCCGCGGGTCGGCGATGATCACCTGCGACGCCGGCCCGCAGAGAGCCGGGATCAGCGCCCCCAGCGCCACGCCGTTGCGGGCCTCGTAGAGGATGTCCGCCCCCACCACCAGGTCGAAGGGCGCCTGGTCCATCACGGCGGCGGGGGGGTCGCGCCAGTCCACCACCTGCGCATTCATCCGCAGCCCCAGGTTGCGGGCGTTCCAGCGGCTGAACTCCACCGCCGCGGGGTACCAGTCGGTGGCAAGAGCCGTGGCGCCACGCATGGCCGCCACCATGGCGCCGGTGCCGATCCCCGCACCCAGTTCGATGACCGATCGACCGGACAGGTCCATGCCCGCAAGCACCCCGCACAGCACCCGTCCGCTGGGCCACACCTCGGCCCAGTAGGGCAGCCGCTCGTCATCGGCGAACTCGGCCTCGTCGATGAGGTCCTCGGCCGAGGGCGGGCGGCGGATGCGCAGGGACAGTCCCCCGGCGGGGACGTCCTCCCAGATGGTGCGCGGGTCGTCGGGGTGCACTGCATGGCAGGGTAATCGTGGTTCGGGCGCTATAGTCCCGTGCCGTTCGAACCCGAGGAGATTCCTTCCAGATGAGCGACGAGACCGAGCAGGAGGCCCCCGAGGCCGTGGAGGAGGCCCCCGAGGCCGAGGCCGCCGTGGCCGTTGAGGACGCCCCCGCCGAGGAGTACGAGGCCGAGGAGCCCGCGGCCACCGGCCCGCGCGCCCGCGAGGGCCTGGCCACGCTGTACCTGTGCGAGCGCGGCCACCGCACGCTGTCCATCTGGAGCGAGCCGCCCACCACGTGCCACGCGCCCATCTCGGCGCAGGCCGAGTGCGGCCGTCCGGTGTACCACTCCACGGAGCTGCCCGAGCAGGTGCAGAAGGCGCTCAACCCGCTCAAGGCGTCGAAGAAGAGCTCGAAGGGTTAGGCGGCCCGCGCTTCGGTGCCGATGACGGGGCCGCCCATGGGCGGCCCCGCGTCGTTGGTGGCCGGGTGCGCGATGACTATCCGGTCCCGCCCGGCCGCCTTGGCGGCATAGAGGGCGTCATCAGCCCGTGCCATGAGGGCCGCGGCATCCTCGCGTCCGTCCCACTGGGCAACGCCGATCGAGCACGTCTGCTCGTTGGGGGTCGCGCAGGCGAGGCGCTGGAGCACGGCGCGGGCGGTGGCGCGGTCGGCCCCCACCAGGAGCACCGCGAACTCCTCCCCGCCCACCCGCGCCAGGTGGTCGTTGCCGCGGAGGCACCGCGCCCATGCCGCCGCGCTCTCGGCCAGGTGCCGGTCGCCCTGGGGGTGGCCGAACGCGTCGTTGAAGCGCTTGAAGTTGTCGAGGTCGATGAGTGCCACCGCCAGGGGGCCGGGGTGGCGACGCACGCGTTCGATCTCCAGGCCCAGGACGTCATCCCATGCACGGCGGTTGGCGATGCCCGTGAGGCTGTCCGTGCGCGCATGCGTGCGCGCACGGACGGTGAACCATGTGAGCAGCACGAGGCCCCCGACCATGGCGGTGGCCTCCGTCCATCCGGTCAGTCCGATCGAGGAGCCGAACACCTCCTCGGTCACCTGCATTCCGAGGACGCAGCTCACGGCCAGCACGGTGACCGCGGCGGCCTCGCGGGCTGTGCTGTACAGCGCTGACCACAGCACCGGCAGCAGCATGAGGGCTGCCGGGTCGATGTCGCGCGGTGCGACGAGTACCTGCATGCCCACGATCAGCGCCACCGACCCCATGGGCAACAGCGACTGGGCGGCGTGCGGCAGGCGGTCCCACGGGAGCAGCGCCCAGGCAAGCGCCAGGCCCAATCCGCCGCCGAGGATGCCGATCACCTCCGCCGGGTCGAGAGTGGGCCAGTTGACCGATATGAACACGGCCACGGTGGCGGCACCCACCAGGGCGAACGGCATGACCCGGGCAGTTCGGCCGGGGCCCTGGGCCGGGCCATTGGGGGGTGGGGCAAGGGTCAGGAAACCGCCAAGCATCGACCGAGGCAATCACAGCCCTGCGGCGTGGTGGGGTCCGTGGCGAAAAGACCACCCGTACGGGGGGGTCGGCACCCTGTCGCTGGGTCAGGCCCCGGCCATCGCCTCGGCGCGCAAGACCATGCGCTCCATCTCGTGGAAGCCGGGGTCCCAGCACGCGGGATCGGCCAGGTCCACGCCCAGGGGCAGCAGCAGGTCGGCGGGCGCGGCCGATCCGCCGGCGGCCAGGAAGTCCAGGTACCGCGCCGTGAAGGCGTCGCCGTCCTCGCGGTAGCGCGCGTACAGGGCCAGGGTGACCAGGTGCGCGAACACGTAGGCGTAGGTGTAGAAGCGCGTGGAGATGAAGTGGGGGATGTACGACCAGCCAAGGCCGTAGCCATCCGGCAGCTCCACGGCGTCGCCGTAGTAGGCCGCGTTGCGCTCCACCCATATGGCGCTCAGGCGGTCGTCGGTGAGCGTGGTGCCCTCCGATCGCAGGCGGTAGGCGTCCTGCTCGTAGCGGGCCAGCACCGTCTGGCGGAACACCGTGGCGAACGACCCCTCCACCCGCTCGCACACCAGCGCGGTGCGGGTGGCCTCGTCCTGCTCGGTGGCCATGAGGTGGTCGAAGGCGATGATCTCGGCGAACGTGGAGGGCACCTCCGCCAGGGCGAGCCCCGTGTGGAACGATAGCGCGGTCTGCTTCTGGGCCGACAGGGTGAAGTGCATGCCGTGGCCCAGCTCATGGGCCAGCGTCATCACGTCATCCATGCGGTCGGTGTAGTTCATGAGCATGAACGGCTTGGCGTCCTGCGCCACGGATGCGCAGAAGGCGCCGCCGCGCTTTCCGGCGCGCGGCTCGGCATCGATGCGCTCGTCGGCGAAGAAGCCCTCGGCGATGTCGCCGATGCTTGGTGAGAATGCGCGGAACGACGCGTCGATGATGCCGCGCGCCTCGGGGAAGAGCACCTGACGGGCCTCGCCCAGCGGGGCGTACTGGTCGGCCAGGTGCAGGCGGTCCAGGCCCATGAGGCGGGCCTTGGCACGGAACCAGCGCTGGGCCAGCCCGTAGTGGGCCTCCACGGCCGACATCATGGCCTCCACCGCGGGCCCCGGCACCTCGTTGCGCAGGTGCGTGGGGTCCATGGGGTCGTCGTAGTTTCGCAGGCGGTCCATGGCCAGGCGGTCGCCCACCAGGGTGTCGTAGCAGTGCGCCAAGGTGGGGGCGTTGGGCCCCAGGGCCTTGTACAGGGTGTCGAGGGCGCGGAAGCGCACGTCGCGGTTGGGGTTGCGCACGCACGCCAGCAGCCGGTCGATGGTGTGCGGCTCCACGCCGTCGCCCGAGTCGAACTCGGCCTCGAGGGTGGAGGTGATGCGCCCGAACAGCGTCTGCCATGCGCTGGCCGCGGCCGGGCTGCGCTCGGCCAGCATGCGCTCCTCGGGCTCGCTGAGCGTGTGGCGGCGGAAACGTCGCGCCGACAGCAGGTGATGCCGGTCGTCGGCCACCTCCGGGGCGTTGGCCAGTTGCTCGGCCAGCGCGTCCTCCAGCTCCAGCCACTCCAGCTCGAAGAACCGCAGCGCGTTGGCGGCCTCCACCATGGAACGCTCCATCAGGCCGTTCAGGTCCTGGTTCTCGGCATCGGTCACGTCCACCGACTCGCGCAGCGAGGCGTAGGAGTGCAGGCGTCCCAGTTCGTTCTCGATGCGCGCCAGCTCGGCCAGCGCGCCGGCCAGTTCGGCGCCGTCCATTCCCGCGATCACCCCGCGGTAGCGGTCCTCGAAGGCATGGCAGTCGGCCAGCGCCGTGGCCAGGCGCTGGCGGCAGTCGTCGGCGGATGCGCAGAGGGGGGAGAGGTCCCAGCGGACGCCCTCGGCGCGCGGTGCGGAGTCGGTGGTGGTCATGCGGGTGACGTTAGCCCAGCACCGCGGCCATGAGGCGGTGGATCGTGCCGTCGGGCAGCGGCGGAGCGCCGGTGGCGCCGGGATGGTGCGGGCTGGTGGGCCGGTGGTAGTCGGACCCCCCGGATGGGATGAGGTCGTACTTGGATGCGAGGGCGGAGTACGCGGCGTGCTGGTCGGGCGTGTACTCGGGCCGGTGCACCTCGATGCCCACCAGCCCGGCGCGGGCGAGGCGCCCCACGAAGGGGTCCAGGTGCGCGGCGTCAAGGCCCAGGGTGTAGGGGTGGGCCAGCACGGGCGCGCCGCCGGACTGGCGCACCAGGTCCAGGCCCTCCTCCACGGCAAGGCCATCGGACCCCACGTAGGCCGGGCGTCCGTCGCCCAGGTAGAGGTCGAAGGCCTCCTTGCGCTCGGCCACGTGCCCCGCGCGCATGAGCGCCTCGGCGATGTGCGGCCGGCCGAGGGGCGCGCCGGCCGCGCCCTCCAGCACGTCGTCCCAGTCCACCTGCACGCCCATGTCGTTGAG
>JADHKZ010000102.1 GCA_016780995.1 Thermoleophilia bacterium
TACCTGCGGCGCATGGCCGGCAGGAGCCATGGCGCCATCTGCATCTGGATGCTCGCGGGGAACGTCCTCGTTCGTGCTCCGGGATTTCGCAAAGTATCAATTGCGAAAAATGGTCGCTTGACCATGCGACATAGTGCTGCGGAATCCGAGACGGGGAGCTCGTTGGAACAGCCGAGGACGGTGGAGCAGGAGCGGGACTGGTTCCGTGCGCTGCTGGAGGTGCAAGCCGATCTCCAGACCGCGTACATGCGGAATGGTGCAGACCGATCGTGGTGGGATGCGGCGCTGCGCAAGGTCATCGCCCTGTCCGACAGCGCCTTCGGGTTCCTGGGGCGCATCGAGCACGAGTCCGACGGCACGCCCTACCTGCACTCGCTTGCCATCACCGACATCGCCTGGAACGAATGGTCGCGCGGGTTGTTCGACCAGTTCGCGGCGGACGGCCTGGAGTTCCGCAACCTCGAGTCCCTGTTCGGGGTGACGGTGCGGGGCGAGGGCATCGTGGTGAGCGACGATCCCGCCACCGATCCCCGGCGGTGCGGGCTCCCGCCCGGGCACCCCCCGCTGACGTCGTATCTGGGGATCCCGTTCCACGACGGGTCCACCCTCATCGGCATGATGGGACTGGCCAACCGACCCGGCGGCTATGACGCCGGGCTGGTCGACGACCTGGCGCCGGTCTTGTCCATCATCTCGGCCACCATCGCGCGCGACCTGGCGGAGCGCCGGGCGGCACAGGCCCATGCCACCGCCGAGCAGCTGGAGAGCGCGCTGGATGGCGTGAGCCGCGCCGACCGCGAGCGGCGGACGGTGGACGATGCCGTGCGCCGGGTGCTGGCCGGCGCGTCGCTGGATGAGGCCCGCGAGGTGGTGGTGGCCGCCGTGGGGGACCTTGCGGGGGAGGCGCACGCCGGCGTGCTTGCCGAGGATCCCGACGCACCGGATCAGGTGGCCTGCATGGGCGGCTCCGGCAGCGGGTTTCATCGCGATGAGTGCCGGGCACTGCAGGGCGGGCGCCTGCACGTGAGCCTGCCCGGCAAGCGCCTGGGTTCGTGCGGCCACGCAGACCCGATGAACGCGCTCACCATCTGCTGCCCCATCGCCACCGATCGAGCCGAGTACGGCCTGCTGGTGGCGGGCCAGCGGGACACGGATGAGGATGGTGTCTCGGCGCGGGCCTCAATGCTCGCGCCGCATGTGGAGCGCCTGGCCGAGGCGCTTGCACAGGTGGCCCTGCGCGAGGACATCACCGCCCGCGCCCTGCGCGATCCGCTGACGGGGCTGCCCAATCGCACCGCCCTGCACCAGCACGTGGAGCGGCGGCTGGCGCGCATCGATGCCGCCGCCCGGCCCTTCGGCGTGCTCATCGTCGACCTGGACGACTTCAAGGACGTCAACGACCAGCTGGGGCATCAGGTGGGGGACGATGTGCTGGTGCGGGTGGCCGCCGCGCTGTTGTCACAGGTGCGCGACGGCGACCTGGTGGCGCGCATTGGCGGCGATGAGTTCGTGGTGGTGGTCGGGGTGGGTGATCACGATGCCATGGCGTCGGCCGGCCAGAGGCTCATCGATGCCGTGGCCAATATCGACCCGGCGGAGGGCCCCGGCCTGTCGGCCTCGGCGGGCGGCGTGCCGCTGGGCTGGGGCGACGTGGGGTGGGACCAGGCCTACCAGGCGGCGGACGTGCTGCTGTACGACGCCAAGGCGGCCGGCAAGAACCAGGTGATCATCGGCGGCCTGCTGGGGCTGCCCGAGCAGCCCTAGGCGGCCAGGCGGGGCACCTCGGGGTCGTGCTCGGGGGCACCCCGGGTCATCAGCAGGCCGCAGATCACGGCCGACAGCAGGAAGATCCCCGCGGCCCACCAGAACGCGGTGCTGTAACCGTCCACCTGCGCGGCCGCCTGCGTGGCGGGCGACCGCGGGTCGGCGCTCGTGGCCACGAACGCCGTGACCGCGCTGGCGAAGATGGTGCTGAGCAGCGCGGTGCCGATGGAGCCGCCCACCTGCTGCGTGGTGTTGACCATGGCCGACGCCACCCCGGAGTCGTCGGCCTTCACGCCCATGGTGCCCACCTCGAAGCTGCAGGCGAACACCAGCCCCAGCCCCAGGCCCGTGACGATGAGGCCCGGGAGCACGTGCGTCACGTAGGCGGTGTCCACGCCGATCTGGGTGAACAGCATCAGGCCCACCATTCCCAGCAGCATCCCGAGGGTCACCGGCAGGCGCGGTCCGGTGCGGGGCAGGATGAGCGCCGTGCTGGTGGTGGCGGTGAGCATGATGGCGCCGATCATCGGCAGGAACGCCAGGCCGGTGGTGACCGGTGAATAGCCGAGGGTTGCCTGCAGGTAGTACGTGAGGAACAGGAACACCCCGAACATCGCGGCCGACGCCAGGGTGAGCCCGATGTAGGCACCTCCCCGGTTGCGATCGGCCAGCACGCGCATGGGCAGCATGGGCTCCTTGGCCCCGATCTCGATCCACACGAATGCCGCCAGCAGCACGAAGGCCACGATGAGCAGGCCGATGGTCACGCCGGAGGTCCAGCCGTCGGTCTCGGCCTTCGTGAAGCCGTACACCAGCGCCAGGAGTCCCAGCACCGACGTGATGGTGCCCGGGATGTCCAGGCTGGCCCTGCCACGGCCGTGGTGCACCAGCAGCACCACGGCGGCGATGGCGGCCGGGATGGCCAGGATGAGGTTGACCCACAGGCACCACCGCCACGACAGGTACTCGGTGAGTACGCCGCCCAGCAGCAGGCCCAGCGCGCCGCCGGCGCCCGCGATGGCGCCGTAGATGCCGAACGCCTTGCCGCGCTCCTTGGGGTCGGTGAAGATGGTGGAGAGCAGCGACAGCGCGGCGGGCGCCAGCAGCGCGCCGAACACCCCCTGCAGCGCGCGCGCCGTGACCAGCACGGTGAAGTCCTGCGCGATGCCACCCAGGGCCGACGCCAGCGCGAAGCCGATGAGGCCCCAGAAGAACACCCACTTGCGGCCCAGCAGGTCGCTGAGGCGCCCGCCGAACAGCAGCAGGCTGCCGAACGCCAGCGCGTACGCCGTGATGATCCACTGCCGGTTGGAGTCGGAGAACCCCAGGTCGGCCTGCGCCGACGGCAGCGCGATGTTCACGATGGTGGCGTCCAGCACCACCATGAGCTGCGCCAGCCCCAGGACCGCGAGGATGATCCAGCGGCGGGAGTGCATCCTCTGCGAGGGCGTCTGGGCGGCAGTCACGGCGCTGGACCATACATCGCGCTCCGGGGAGGGGGCACAACTGCGGCGGGCCCCTCCGAGGAGGGGCCCGCCGGGTACTTCATGAGGACGCCCGCGGGGGGCGTCCGTGGCTCAGACGGCCTGGACCTGCTGCGCCTGGGGACCCTTGGGGCCCTCACCGGCGACGAAGCTCACGCGCTGCCCCTCGTCGAGGGAGCGGTAGCCCGACCCCTGGATCTCGGAGAAGTGCACGAACAGATCCTTGCCCCCGTCATCGGGGGTGATGAAGCCGAAGCCCTTCTCGGCGTTGAACCACTTGACGACGCCTTCCGGCACGTTTTCCACCTTGTTCGGCGAGGCTTGCCACTGCTCGTCGAACTTGGGTACCGACGGCCTGCACGTCCACGCATTTCCTGCTCCCCTTATGAGGAGCCACCCGGAACGCTAGTCCGAGGTGCGGCGCAAGGCCCATCTACGGGTCACGATGTCACGAATCGTCGCGCGTGCGTATGAATGCCGTGAGCCCGAAGGCGCCCACCGCCGACAGCCCCATGCGGCGGTAGAAGCCATCCGCATCGCGCTCGGCGATGAGCACCTGGTGGTGGAAGGTCTTCATGGGGTAGTGGTCCAGCACGGCCCGGAGCAGGCGGCTGCCGATGCCCTGCCGCTGCACGTCGGGCAGCACCAGGATGTCGGCGATGTACACGGCGAACGCGCCATCGCTCATGGTGCGCACGAACCCCACCACCCGGTCGTCCTGCACCGCCACCAACGCCAGGTCGGCGCGCTCCAGCGCGATGCGCAGCCGGTCGGGGTGCCGCGCGTGGCTCCATCGGTTGGCCTTGTAGATGGCCAGGATGGCGTCGAAGTCGGCGGCCAGGTCGGCCTGGCGGATGTGGGTCTTTGCGCCGAGCGTTGTCAGCCGTGGTCCCCTTGGTGAGTTGGTACTGTCGCCCGCCGATGACCCCACCGCCGCGCGAACTCCCGGAACGCTACGACCCGGAGGCGACGGAGGCCCGTTGGCAGTCGGAGTGGGACGCCGCCAAGGCCTTCCACGCCGAGCCCGTGGCCCGCGACGGCCAGGCAGCCGTCGTGCCCCACGCCCCCAAGTCGTACGTGCTGGAGATGCTCCCGTACCCATCGGGTGAGATCCACATGGGGCACGTGAAGAACTACACCATGGGCGACGTGGTGGCGCACCACCGGCGCCGCACCGGGCACGTGGTGTTCCACCCCATGGGGTACGACGCCTTCGGACTGCCGGCCGAGAACGCGGCCATCCGCACGGGCGAGCCCCCCGCCGAGGTGACGGCCCGCAACATCGCCAGCATCCGGGCCCAGTTGCGCCGGTTGGGGTTCTCCATCGACTGGGACACCGAGATCTCCACGGCCGACCCTGAGTATTACCGGTGGACCCAGTGGATCTTCCTCCGGTTCCTGGAGAAGGGGCTGGTGGAGCGCCGCGAGGCCGCGGTGAACTGGTGCCCGCAGGACCAGACAGTGCTGGCCAACGAGCAGGTGGTGGATGGCCTGTGCGAGCGCTGCAAGGCGCCCGTGGAGCTACGCCAGCTGCCGCAGTGGTTCCTGCGCATCACCGACTACGCCCAGGCGCTGCTGGACGACATGGACCTGCTGGACGACTGGCCCGAGCGGGTGCTCACCATGCAGCGCAACTGGATCGGCCGGTCGGTGGGCGCGCGCGTGGAGTTCCGGCTGGCGGATGACCCCGACACGGTCATCCCCGTGTTCACCACCCGGCCCGACACCCTGTACGGCGCCACGTTCTTCCTCATGGCGCCCGAGCACCCGGTGGTGCCCCGGCTGGTGGAAGGGCGACCCGAGCAGGAGGCGGTCACGGCCTACGTGGGCACCGCGGCGCGCACGGCCGTGGCCGAGCGCAGCGCGGCCGAGCGCCCCAAGACGGGGGTCTTCACCGGGCGGTCCGTGACCAACCCGGTAAACGGCGAGCAGATCCCCGTGTGGGTGGCCGACTACGTGCTGATGGACTACGGCACCGGGGCCATCATGGCCGTGCCCGGCCACGACGACCGCGACTTCGCCTTCGCCATGGCGCACAGCCTGCCCGTGCAGCGCGTGATCGCCGACGAGGGCACCCCGGCTGACGCCCCGCTGGATGAGGCATGGACCGGGCCGGGGCGGCTGGTGAACTCGGGTCC
>JADHKZ010000103.1 GCA_016780995.1 Thermoleophilia bacterium
AACTCGCGGGCGCCGGCTCCGAGATCGTGCGTATCACCGTGAACAACCGCGAGGCCGCGGCAATGGTGCCCGAGATCATGGAGCGCCTGCGCGACGTGCACGACGTGCACGTGCCGGTGGTGGGCGACTTCCACTACAACGGCCACACGCTGCTGCGTGAGTTCCCGCAGATGGCCGACGCCCTCGCCAAGTTCCGGATCAACCCGGGCAACGTGGGCCGGGGGGCCCGGCACGACCGCAACTTCGCCCAGATGATCGAGGCCGCCATCGACCACGGTAAGCCCGTGCGCATCGGCGTCAACGCCGGCTCGCTTGACCCCGAGCTCATGGACGCGCTGATGGAGGAGAACGCCGGCCTGCCGGAGCCTCGGTCGGGGTCGGACGTGCTGCGAGAGGCCATGGTGCGAAGCGCCCTCACGTCGGCCGAGGCCGCCGAGGAGATCGGGCTCCCGCACGACCGGATCGTGGTGTCGTGCAAGGTCAGCCGGCTGCCCGACATGGTGGCCGTGTATCGCGACCTGGCCGACCGCTGCGACTACCCCCTGCACCTCGGCCTCACCGAGGCGGGCATGGGAGCCAAGGGCATCATCGCAACCACCGCCGCCCTCTCGGTGCTGCTGGAGCAGGGGATCGGCGACACCATCCGCGCCAGCCTCACGCCCGAGCCCGGCGGTGACCGCACCATCGAGGTGCGCACCTGCCTCGACATCCTGCAGAGCCTGGGCCTCCGGTCGTTCCGGCCCGAGGTCACCGCGTGCCCCGGCTGCGGGCGCACCACCTCCAGCGTGTTCCAGGAGCTGGCCCAGTCCATCCAGGCCCACCTGGATGCGCGCATGGCCGTGTGGCGCACGGAGCGCCCGGGCGTGGTTGACCTGCACGTGGCCGTCATGGGCTGCATCGTCAACGGGCCCGGCGAGAGCCGCGCGGCCGACATCGGCATCAGCCTGCCCGGCACGGGAGAGGAGCCACGCGCTCCCGTGTACGTGGACGGGGAGAAGGTGGCCACCCTTGAGGGGCCCACCCTGGCAGAGGACTTCATCCGCATGGTCGAGGAGTACGTGGAAACCCGGTACGCACCCGCCGGGAGCGCCGCATGAGCCAGGGTCACCGGTGGGCCATGCCCGCGTCGCCGTACCGTGGATCGTGGCGGCTGGCAGGGCGATTCTGGCCCACCGTGCGGGACGATCCCGCCGACGCGGAGGCCATCAGCCACAAGCTCTCGGTGCGCGCGGGCCTGGTGCGCCAGCTGGCGGCGGGGCTCTACACCGTCACGCCCATCGGCCTGCGCGTGATCCAGCGCGTGGAGGCCATCATCCGCGAGGAGATGGACCGCATCGGCGCCCAGGAGCTGCTCATGCCGGTCATGCACCCTGCGGAGATCTGGGAGGCCACGGGCCGCTACGGGTTGTCCGAGCAGTTCCGCCTGGAGGACCGCAGCGGGCGCAAGATGGTGCTGGGCATGACCCACGAGGAGATCATCACCTGGCATGCCGCCCGCGAGCTGCGCTCGTACCGCGACCTCCCCCAGAGCTGGTACCAGATCCAGACCAAGCTCAGGGACGAGCCCCGGCCCAAGAGCGGCATGCTGCGGGTGCGCGAGTTCACCATGAAGGACTCGTACTCGTTCGACGCCGATGAGGAGGGGCTCGAGCGGTCGTACCAGGCCCACTCCGAGGCCTACGCACGCATCTTCGACCGCGCGGGCCTTACCTGGTACCGCGTGGAGAGCGACGTGGGGATGATGGGCGGCAGCGGTGCCCACGAGTACATGGCGCCCAGCAGCGCCGGGGAGGACGTGGTGGCCCGCACCGCGGACGGGTCGTACGCGGCCAACGTGGAGCTGGCCGTGTCGAAGGCGGTGGACCCGGACTTCGGCGAGGCACCCTCGGCGCCCGAGCCATTCGACACCCCGGGCATCGGCAGCATCGACGAGCTTGCGCGGTTCACCGGGCAGCACCCGGCCACCCTCGCCAAGAGCGTGGTCGTGGTGGCCGAGTCCGGCCCCGTCCTGGCCATGGTGCGCGGCGAGCACCAGGTGCATGAGAAGAAGCTGGCGCACGTCATCGGGCCCCACCGCGCCGCCCATGCCGAGGAGATCCGCCAGTGGTTCGGCGCCGACCCCGGCTCCCTGGGCCCGGTCGGGGTGGACCCCGGAACGGTGCGCATCGTGGCCGACCTCACCCTCGAGCGCGGGCACTACGTCACGGGTGCCAACCGTGACGGCGTCCACCTGCGCGGCGTGGTGTTGGGGCGCGACTTCCAGGCCGAGGCCGTGGACATCCGCACGGTCCTCCCCGGCGAGCAGGCCCCGGGCGGCGGCGGTGCACTGGAGCTGGTGCCGGTGATCGAGATCGGCAACATCTTCAAGCTCGGCACCAAGTACTCCGACCCGCTTGGGGCGCGCTACCTCGACGAGGCCGGTACCGAGCGCACGATCATCATGGGCTCCTACGGCATCGGCCCCGCCCGCGTGGCCATGGCGGCCATCGAGCAGGGCCACGACGACGACGGCATCATCTGGCCCGCCGGGATCGCGCCGTTCGACGTGCACATCGTGCTCATCGGCGACCACGACAGCCCCCAGGCCGAGTACGCCACTGCCCTGTGGTCGGAGCTGTCGGACCTGGGCCTGCAGGTACTGCTGGACGATCGCCCGGGGCTGCGCCCGGGCGAGAAGTTCGTGGAGGCCGACCTGCTGGGCTGCCCGCTTCGCGTGACGGTGGGGAAGAGGACCCTGCCGGACGGCCCGCTGGAGGTGCAGGCACGCGCCACCCGCGAGAAGACCGAGCTGCCGCTGGAGGGCGCGGCCGAGGCGATCGCCGGGCTGTGGCGCGGCATCGCGGGCGGCTGAGGGGCCACGGCCCCGTGCTAGTCTCCCGCGCGCTTCGGGGCGTGGCGCAGTCTGGTAGCGCACCCGGCTGGGGGCCGGGCGGTCGGAGGTTCAAATCCTCTCGCCCCGATCTTCCGGAGCCATCGTGAGCGTCGGCTGGAAGCGGCGCCTGCGATGGCTCCCGAACGCCATCACCATCGCGCGACTGCTGTCGCTGCCGGTGCTCCTGGCGTGGTGCTGGACCGCCGACGGCCCGTCGTTCCCCCTGGGCATCTTCTTCGGGGCCATTGCGATCACCGACCTCCTGGATGGCCGGCTGGCCGCCATTCTCGATGCGCGGACCCCGCTGGGGCGCATCCTCGACCCCCTCGCCGACCGGCTGCTGATGATCGTGGGCCTCGTGGGCCTGCTGCTGCTCGCGCGGTTCCCGTGGCCCGCCACCACGCTGGTGCTGCTGCGCGACGTGGCCGCCATCGGCGGGTTCTGGTGGCTCGCGCGGCGGGGCATCCTGATGGAGATCGACTTCGCGGGCAAGGTGTCGTCGGGGTTCAACATGGGCTGCGTGGCCGTGGGACTGGCCATCTCGGCCACGTGGGTGGACACGGTCTTCTGGTGCGCCGTGGGGCTGTCGCTGCTCACATTCGCCAACTACGTGGCCATCGCGGTGGGCCGGGTGCGCACGCAAAGGGCGGGGGAGATGACCTCAACCATTACTTGAGGGTTGCTCCGGGCAGGACTACAGTGGGCCGCCCGCGAACGGAGGCCCCGTGGATATGCGCAGGCGATACCGGAGTACGAGCACGTGGTGACCTGTCCCACCTGTGGGGCCGCGCGGCCCGAGGGTGACCGGTTCTGCGGCGCGTGCGGCGCGGCCATGCCCGACCCGTCCACGGTCACCCAGGCCACCGGGCCCATCGATGCCCCGGTGGACCCCGGGGCCACGCCTCCCGGTGGCGTGGTGCCTCGCCTGGGCCCCGCCCTGGCCGTGCGCCTGCCGGGCGGGCGAACGGGCGAGTTCTTCCCGCTCACGGGGCGCGTCACGGCTATCGGCCGCTCGCCCGAGTGCGAGATCTTCCTCGACGACATCACCGTGTCGCGCGACCACGCGGAGGTGCGCGACGAGGTGGGCGGCTGGGTGCTGGTGGACAATGGCAGCACCAACGGCACTTACGTGAACCGCCGCCTCATCGACAGCACCGAGATGCTCGCCGATGGCGATGAGGTGCAGGTGGGGAAGTTCCGGCTGGTATTCCTCGCGTGAGGGAGGCGGGCCTCCAGACGGAGTTGCTCGGACCCGATGATGCGGAGCACGGCAAGGGCCTCACCATCGGCGCGGTGTGCGACGCCCTGCGCCCGGAGTTCCCCGACCTTTCCATCTCCAAGCTGCGGTACCTGGAGGACCAGCAACTGGTCACGCCGCGTCGCACCAGCGGCGGCTACCGGGTGTACGGGCCCAAGGACGTGGAGCGCCTACGCACCATCCTGCGCCTGCAGCGCGACGAGTTCCTGCCGCTCAAGGTCATCCGCGAGGAGCTCGACGCGATGCGCACCGGGCCCGTGGCCGTGGCCAAGGAGTCGCGGCGGCTCAAGCGCGAGAACCTCGCGGGATCGCGGCATGGGCGCAGGCACCCCATCGCGGAGGTGTTGTCCGCCAGCGGCGCCGACCGGGAGCTTGTGCGCAGCCTCGACCAGTATGGGCTCATCGGCGGCACGGACGACCTCGACGACAACGACTTGGAGGTCGTCAAGGCGGCCGTGGAGTTGAGCGCGTACGGGCTGGAGCCACGTCACCTGCGCACCCTCAAGGTTGCCGCCGAGCGCGAGGCCGGCCTGCTGGAGCAGGTACTGTCCACCGGCCTGCGCTCGGCCAATCCCGATCGGCGGGGCGAGGCGGTCGACTCCCTCGAGTCGCTCGCGGCGCTGGCGTCGCACGTGCGTCACCTGATGCTGGTGCAGGAACTGCGCCGGGTGGTGGCGTCCATCCCCGTATCAGCCCAGGAGGGCCGTTGAGCTACGACATCGATGCCGCCATCCGCCGCATCCCGCATCACCCCAAGCCCGGAATCCTGTTCTACGACCTGATGCCGCTCTTCGAGCGACCCGAGGGCCTGGCGGCGTGCGTGGACGGCATCGCGTCGTGGGCCCGGCCGCGTGACATCGACGTGGTCCTGGGCGCCGAGGCCCGCGGGTTCATCCTGGGCGGCGCCATCGCCCGCGAGCTCGATGCGGGGATGGCATGCGCGCGCAAGCCGGGAAAGCTGCCCTACGACGTCATCCGGCGCGAGTACGACCTTGAGTACGGCACGGACGTGCTGGAGGTCCATCGCGACGCCATCACCCCGGGGCAGCGCGTGCTGGTGCACGACGACCTGCTGGCCACCGGGGGCACCGCGGCCGCCAAGTGCCAGCTCGTGGAGGAGCTCGGTGGCGTGGTGGCCGGCGTGGCGTTCGTGGTGGAGCTCACGTTCCTGCCTGGGCGCGAGCGCCTGGCCGGGTACGACGTGCTCTCGCTCGTGTCCTATGACACGGAGGCCGTGGGCGAGTAGGTGCGCT
>JADHKZ010000104.1 GCA_016780995.1 Thermoleophilia bacterium
ATGAGCGGGGCGACGCCGCGAGCGTGACGGACACAGGGGACGAGGGCCGCCGCCGGACAGGTGGCGGCGTTGGACGTTCCACGGCCCTTTTCTCGTTCTGGACGGCGGTCAGTCGCGTGGCCGGGCTGGTGCGCGAGATCCTCGCCGCGGCGCTGTTCGGCACCGTGGGGGCCATCAACGCGTTCGTGATCGCGTTCCAGGTGCCCAACCTCCTGCGCAGCCTGGTGGCCGACTCGGCCATCTCGGCTGCCATGGTGCCCATCTACACCCAGTTGCAGGAGGAGGGCAGGAACCGCGAGGCCCAGAGGCTGGTGGGGGCCCTGGCCAGCGTCATCACGCTGGGACTGTCGGCCATCACGCTGGTGGCCATCGTCATCTCGCCGTGGATGATGCCCCTGTTCGCGCCGGGCTTGGACGCGTCGCTGCAGGACGACGTGGTCTGGTTGGCGCAGCTCATGTTCCCCATCGTGCCGCTGCTGGGGCTTACCGGCATCGTGAGCGGCGTGCTGCAGGCCGAGGGGCGGTTCACGCCCACGGCCTTCGTTCCGGTGCTGTGGAACGCGGTCATCATCTTCGCCCTCGCGGCCGTGGCGCCGTTCGCGCCCGAGGACAACCGCATCTGGGTGTACGCGGTGGGCATCCTGGCCGGCACGCTGGCGCAACTGCTCTACCTGCTGCCCAAGCTCACGGGGCTGGGGCCGTTCCCCATCAGCCTGGGGTTCGGCAACCGCCTGGTGCGCCGCGTGCTGGTGCTGATGCTGCCGGTCACCGTGGGGCTGGGGCTCATCAACATCAACGCGGTGGTGGACGGCATCTTCGCCACCCTGGTGAGCGACCAGGCCCCGCGGGCCATTGACGCCGCGTTCCGGCTGTACATCCTGCCGCAGGGCGTGTTCAGCGTGGCAATCGCCACGGTGCTGTTCCCCACCATCAGCCGTATGGCGGCCAACAACGACCTGCCCGGACTGCGCGACGCGGTGGCATCGGGCCTCCGCCAGATCTTCTTCCTTCTCCTGCCGGCATCGGCGTTCCTCATGGTGCTGTCCGAGCCGGTGGTGCGGCTGGTGTACCAGCGCGGGGCGTTCGACGGCTTCTCCACGCTCATCACGTCGGAGGCGCTGTTCTTCTTCACCATCGGGCTGGTGTTCAACGGCGCCAGCCTGCTGCTCATCCGCGCGTTCTTCAGCTTGCAGCAGCCCTGGTTGCCCACGGCCGTCGCTGGGCTGGGCGTGGTGCTGAACGCCATCCTCAACGCCATCCTGTACCAGCCACTGGGAGTGGGCGGCATCCCGCTGTCCACGTCGATCACCAGCCTGGCCACGTTCCTGGTGCTGGTGCACTACCTCAGCCGCAGCACCGGTGACCTGGACCTCAGGTTCATCACGGAGGGGTTCCTGCAGGCGCTGGTGGTGGCGCTGGCGTCGGGCCTGCTGGGGTGGCTGGTGTGGCGCGTGCTCGACGGCGCCCTGGGGCAGTCGCTCATAGGACAGCTCATCTCGGTGGGGGCGGCGGCCGGCGCCACGGTGGTCACCATCGTGGCGGTGGCGCGCTCGTTGAACATGCCGGAGATGACGGCGCTGGCCAAGGTGCTCAGCCGCCGTCGCGGACTGCGATAGGGTCGCGCGCGTGGATCAGAGCCATATCCGGAACTTCTCGATCATCGCCCACATCGATCACGGGAAGTCGACCCTCGCGGATCGCATCCTGCAGCTCACCGGCGCCGTGAGCGAGCGCGACATGCAGGCGCAGATCCTCGATTCCATGGACCTCGAGCGCGAGCGGGGCATCACCATCAAGGCCCAGGCCGTGAGGGTGATGTACACGGCCGACGACGGCCAGGAGTACCAGCTCAACCTCATCGACACGCCCGGGCACGTGGACTTCTCGTATGAGGTGTCGCGCAGCCTGGCGGCCTGCGAAGGGGCCCTGCTGGTGGTGGACGCCAGCCAGGGGATCGAGGCGCAGACCCTGGCCAACGCGTACCTGGCGATCGAGGGCGACCTGGAACTGGTGCCGGTGCTCAACAAGATCGACCTGCCGGCAGCCGACCCCGAGCTGCACGCGCGGGCACTGGCCGACCTGATCGGCGACGACCCCGAGCACGTGCTGCGCATCTCGGCCAAGACCGGCCAGGGCGTGAAGGACGTCCTGGAGGCGATCGTCACGCGCATGCCGCCCCCGGCGGGCGACCCCGTGGCGCCGCTGCGCGCGCTGGTATTCGACTCGGTGTACGACCAGTACCGCGGCGTGGTGGCGTTCGTGCGCGTGATGGACGGCGAGCTGCGCACCGGGCAGCAGGTGCGCGCCATGGCCACGGCATCGGACTTCGCGGCCGAGGAGGTGGGGGTGATGTCGCCGGCCATGACCCCCATCGGCCACCTGTCGGCCGGCGAGAGCGGGTACATCGTGACGGGGCTCAAGAGCCTGGTCGACCTGCGCGTGGGCGACACGCTCACGCTTGCCCAGTCGCCGGCGGCCGAGCCCCTGCCGGGCTACCGCGAGGCCAAGCCCATGGTGTTCTGCGGGCTGTTCCCGGTGGACAGCGACGACTATCCCGACCTGCGCGACGCGCTGGAGAAGCTGTCGCTCAACGACGCCTCGCTGGTGTGGGAGCCCGAGACCTCGCAGGCGCTCGGCTTCGGCTTCCGCTGCGGATTCCTGGGCCTCCTGCACATGGACATCATCCGCGAGCGCCTGGAGCGCGAGTACGACCTGGACCTCATCACCACCACGCCCAACGTGGAGTACGAGGTGGCCACCACGGGCGGCGAGGTGCTCGAGGTGCGCTCGCCGGTGGAGCTGCCCAGCCCCAACCACATCGAGTACATCGAGGAGCCCTACGTGCGCTGCACCATGCTGGTGCCGCAGGACGGGGTGGGGGCGGTGATGGGCCTGTGCCAGGAGCGCCGCGGCACGTTCGTCACCATGACCCCCATCGAGAACCGCCAGCAGGTGGTGTACGACATGCCGCTGGCCGAGATCGTGCTCGACTTCTACGACCAGCTGAAGTCGCGCACGCGCGGCTATGCGTCGCTGGACTACGAGCCCATCGGCCTGCGCCAGAGCCCGCTGGTGAAGCTGGACATCCTGCTGGCCGGCGAGCCGGTGGACGCGCTCTCGATGATCGTGCACCGCGACAGCGCGTACGCGCGCGGCAAGGGGCTGGTGGAGCGCCTGAAGGAGACCATCCCCCGGCAGATGTTCGAGGTGCCGGTGCAGGCCGCGATCGGGGGGAAGATCATCGCCCGCGAGACCGTCAAGGCGAAGCGCAAGGACGTGCTGGCCAAGTGCTACGGCGGCGACATCAGCCGCAAGCGCAAGCTCCTCGAGAAGCAGAAGGAGGGCAAGAAGCGCATGAAGCATGTCGGCAACGTCGAGGTGCCGCAGGAGGCCTTCCTGGCCGTGCTGCAGCTGGACGGGTCCTCGTCGCAGTGATCGGCGGCGATCCCGCAGGGGTCGCGCACCTGTACGTGCACCTGCCCTTCTGCGCCAGCCGGTGCGGGTACTGCGCGTTCGTGGTGGAGGTGGGGCGCGAGGATGCCCGCGATGCCTATCTGCAGGCCCTGCTGGCCGAGCTGGGGCGCGAGCGCGCCGCGCTGGGTCCGCTCCGCACCGTGTACCTGGGGGGTGGCACGCCCACCCTCATGGGCGCCGAGCGCCTGGGGGCCCTGCTGGGCGCCATCCGGCCGCTGCTGGCGCCCGGGGCCGAGGTGACCGTGGAGGCCAACCCCGAGACCGTCACGCAGCCGCTCGCGGAGGCCCTCGCGCAGGCGGGCGTGACCCGCGTGTCGCTGGGGGCGCAGTCCACCCGGCCGCACCTGCTGCGGGTGCTCGACCGGCGGGCCGCCCCGGGGGACGCGGAGCGCGCGGCCGGGCTCCTGCGCCAGGCGGGCATTCCCCAGCTGTCGGTGGACCTGATGCTGGCGGTGCCCGGGCAGGCGCCCGCCGACCTGGCCGCCGACCTCGCGTGGGTGACCGGCGTCGGGCCAGACCACGTCTCCTGGTACGAGCTGGAGTTCAAGGAGGGGAGCGCCATCGCGCGCGGCCCGCACGCCGCGCCCGACGAGGACCTGGCGGCCGACCTCTACGAGCAGGCCATCGCGGGCCTCGAAGCCGCGGGCTACCGCTGGTACGAGCTGGCCAACTTCGCGCGCCCCGGCGCCGAGTGCCGGCACAGCCTGGCCTACTGGCACGCGCGCGACTACCTCGGGCTCGGGGTGGGGGCCGTGAGCACCATCCGGGGCGAGCGGCGGCGCAACGCCCCGGGCCTGGACCGCTACATGCGCGCGCTGGCGGCGGGCGATGCGCCCCCGCGCGCGACGGACGTGCTCGACCCCGACACCCTGCGGCGCGAGCGCTGGATGCTGGGCACCCGGCTGGACGAGCCGCTCGACCTGGCATGGGCGGGGCCGCCCGATCGCCCCGCGGCCCTCGAACACCTGGTGGCGGCGGGGCTGGTGGAGCGCTCCGAGGGGACCGTCCGGCTCACGCGCCGTGGCCGCCTGCTTCAGAATGCGGTGGTGCAGGAGATCATGGACTTCGCATGAGCACCATCGACCCGGGAGACCCCACGCCGCTCACGCCGCGCCAGGAGGAGGTGCTGGGCGCGGTGGTGGAGCGCCACATCGCCAGCGGCCAGCCCGTGGGCAGCAAGCACATCGCCGGCAGCGGCGGCCTGGACTGGGCGTCATCCACCATCCGCAACGAGCTGCACCGACTGGAGGACCTGGGCTACCTGGATCACCCGCACACCTCGGCAGGGCGGGTGCCCACCGAGGTGGGGTACCGGTACTACGTGGACCAGTTGCTGCCCCGCGGTCCGCTGCCGTCCACCGGCACCGACCTGGCGCGCACCCTGGGCACAGACCTGGCGCGGGTCGAGGTGGACCAGACGCTCCGGCGCCTGGCCGACGCCATCTCGGAGGTCACCGACCTCCTGGGCGTGGTCACCGGGCCACCCGTGGCCTCGGCCACTGTGCGACACGTGGAGGTGCTGCTGCTGCAGCCGCAACTGGTGACCGTGGTGGTCATCACCTCCACGGGAGATGTGACCAAGCGCCTGTTCGCGTTCGATCGGCCGGTGGACCCCGGCCTGGCCGACTGGGCAGCGGCGTTCCTGAACGAGCGGGTGCAGGGGTTGCCCGCCGGCGCGCGCAGCATGGCGTCACGCCTGTC
>JADHKZ010000105.1 GCA_016780995.1 Thermoleophilia bacterium
CGGCCATGGTGTCGTCGATCAGCGTGATGCCGCGCGCGCCGGTGACCGCCCGCATGCGGTGGGGCACCATGGGCACTGCCACGAGGGCCTGCGCCGCTTCCGCCGGCGACACCCCCACGGCCATGGCGGCGGCCGCCGCGGCGAGCCCGGCCCGGAGCGCCGTGCCAGCCGATGGGGCGTCGCACTGGGCGTGGTCCTCGTGCCATGCCAACAGCACCTGGGCACCCCGGACGAACGCCCCGTCCCCGGGGGGCATCTCGGCGGGGGGCAGCGCCCCGAAGCCGCACGGCCGCGCGGGACGCTCCCCGATGACCCCCACGGTGGTGGGGTCGTCGCACGGCAGCACCAGCAGGTCGTCGCCCGTGAGTTCCTCGACCAGACGGCGCTTTGCGGCCTCGTATGCCTCCACCGACCCGTGCAGCTCCACGTGATCGGGCCGGATCGTGGTGACCACCGCTACGTCGGGGTGAACCGACCGCATGTGGCAGAGGTGCGTGGAGGTGAGCTCGGCGATGGTCACCACCGAGGCGCCGGAGCCGCCCGCGAGCGAGTGGTCCGGCCAGGCGTTTGCCGACCGCGCAGTGGACGATATGGCCACCTTCCTCCCCGACTGACGCAGGATCCACTCCAGGGCACGGCATGTGGAGGTCTTGCCGGCGGTGCCGGTAACCCCCACCACCGGGCCGCCCGCACGCTCGAGCACGAGTTCAGCCAGCACGGTCACCGGGACTCCCTCGCGGCGGGCCGCCTGGACCGCCGTATCGCCCTCGGCCGTCCATTCGTCCACCACCAGCAGCTCGAACCGCTGGCCTGGGGCGCACTCCCGCATGCCGCGACGACGCAACTCGTCGCGCGCGGCGCGCGCATCTGCCTCATCGCGGATGCGGACGCAGGCCCGCATCACGATCCCTAGCCCGCGGCGGGCACGGGGCGCGCGGCCATGGCGCCGATCACGTCGTCATCTGCCGGGGTGGGGAGGTACCGCGCCACTGCCGACTGCGGGCGGATGCCCAGCTGGAACTCGATGATCTCGGTGGGCATGCCCTCGCCCGCCATCTCGGCCGCGCATGCGTAGCGCAGGCCCATGGCGTGCACGCGCCCCGGTAGCCCGGCGCGATCCGCGAGCCGGGGCAGCAACTCGCGCACGTAGGCCTGCGAGAGCGGCTTGCCCCTGAGGGTGGAGATGAACGGGCCGCCGGCAGGCAGGCCGGCCTCGGCGCGGCGGTCGGCCCAGGCACGGACCTCGCGAACGGCCATGTCGTCCAATCCGGCGGTGCGGTCGGTCACGCGCACTGCGCGCGCCTCGGTGTCCACGTCAGCCGTCGCCAGCGCCAGCGCCTCCCCCGGGCGCAGGCCCACGCGCCACAGCAGCGCGATCAGCGCGCGGTTGCGGAGGCCGGTGCTCGTGCTCCCGGACGACGCGTCCAGCAGGCGCAGGGCCTCGGCGGGCGAGATGGGCGGGCTCTGCACGGTGACGGCCATGGATCTCCTGGATGACGCAACGGTCGTGGACGGGGAAGACGTGACGCCTGCCTATGAAAGCAAAGCCGCAACGAGGTGGTGGCGGAGTATCCGTCCCGGAACATGAGAAAGCCCCGTCCCCGCGCCAGGCGGGGACGGGGCTACGTGAAGCGTATGCCTAGGCGGCGCGCTTGACGGCCGAAGACATCAGCACGAGCCCGATGCCGTCAAACAGGAACTGGATCCCGACGAGCAGGCCGATGGCCCACGCGGCGGAGCTCGGGAAGTCCGCGGCGATCAGGATTCCCAGGATGATGGCGAGGATGCCGCCGAAGGCCAGCAGCCCGCGGCCCTCGCCGCCGGTGTCGCCGATGGCGGCCACCACGCGCACGATGCCCATCACGATGAACACGATGGCGATGACGGCGGTCAGCCCGACGGTCGCCTCGATTGGGTTGAACAGGATCCACAGCCCGCCGATGAGCAGCAGGATGGACAGGATGATCCCGACGACCTTCCATCCGCCCGTGGCGACGCTGCCGATGGCGGCGAACAGCCATGCAACGGCGAGGATGATGACCAGGATCCCCACGAGGATCGCGATGCTGACGGATGCAACTGCCGGCACCGCGATGGCGATGATGCCGATGATGATGGCCAGGATTCCCGCCCACATGAGGCTGTTGGCGGATTCCCGGAGCGAGTCCGTGCCCATGGACGGGCTTCCTTCCTATCGGGGATGAGTGCACCTCGATGTTCGCAACGGGTGCGGGGGAATCCTGCTCAGAGCTGGCACTGCTCGCAGGCCCATGCACGCCGTCCGGCCATCTCCCAGGCCCGCACCGGTGCCCCGCAACTGCGGCACTGGCGCTGCCGGTACACATAGGTGCGCTGGCCGCGAGGAATGCGTGAGCGGGGAACGCCCGCGTCCGCGGCGCTCACCGTGATGATCCGCCCTGCGCGCTCGCCGTCGCGCAGCATTCCGCGGATGGTGGTCCAGAGGCGATCGAACTCGTCACGCGAGAGCGACCGCCCCTCCCTCTCGGGGTGCAGCCCCTCTACGTGCAGGGCCTCCGCGCGGTAGACGTTGCCCACCCCGGCCAGGACCGACTGGTCCATCAGCAGGGCGCCGATCGCGCGCCGGCTGCGCGAGATGCGCTGCCATGCGCGCTCGGGATCGGCATCCGCCCGGAGGGGGTCCGGCCCCAGCCGCGCCATCAGCCGTTCCTCGTCGGGCAGGTCGATGATCTCGCAGGTGGTGGGCCCCCGGAGGTCCACCGTTGCCGCATGGCCCGCCAGTCGCAGGCGCACCGACCCGCGTGGGTCCGGCACGCGGTTACGGTGGGTGTCGAACCGGCCGAACAGGCCCAGGTGTACGTGCAGGGCCACCTCATCCTCGAACCGGTAGATCAGGTGCTTGCCCACCGCCTCGATGCCCTGCAGCACCCGGCCATCGAGGAGGGACGCCCCGTCGGCAAAGCGCCCCTGCGGTGAGCTGGCTGTCACGGGAGCCCCCGCGAGGGCCGCCGACTGGAGCCGCGCCGCCCGGTGGATTGTGTGCCCCTCGGGCACGCCGGTCAGTCCAGGCCCGTGCGGGTGCGCACCGGCACGCCCGCCTGGGCGGCCAGTTCCGGCAGGTGGCCATCGAACGTGGCCCGGTGGACGGTGTCCTCGGGGACGCCGGCCTCGATCAGTCGCTGCTCCAGGCCGCGCTCGGATGCGTGACGGAAGAAGAGCACCGCGATCGCGCCGAAGGTGATGGCGCAGTGGGCGAGGATCATCACCGTGCCGGCGTTGGCCTGGTCCTGCAGGGCCGAGAACCCGAACGCAGCCGCCCCGGCCTCGTGCGACTCGTAGAAGGCCGTGCCGGAGAACCAGTACACGTTGGCGATCCCCACGCCCGCGAACCACACGCCGATCATGTACACCACCTTCCACCCGGTCCGGAACCAGGCGGGCGGGTCCACGAACCGGTCCGTGATGGGTGCCCACATCACGATCCCCGCGCCGAACACGGCCACCTGCTGCAGCACCCACACCCACGGGCGATAGAGCACCTCATGGTGGAGGTCGGGCACGAGCCACAGGATCGTGGAGCCCAGCCAGATGCCAAACGCCACCACGGGGTGGAGCAGCACGCGCAGCACCGGCCGGCGCTCGCGCGTGCCCCGCTCCGCCCGCGGCACCGCGAGGATGATGAGCAGCGCCGCGAGGCCGCCGATGGCAACGTGCTGCACCATGTGCGCGCTCAGGAGCCCGCCCTGGGCGATGACCGCGATGGGCGAGGTGAGCGACAGCACCAGCACGGCCACGCCCGACCACAGGAGGGCGCTTCGCCGGCCGCTATCGGGCGTAGAGCCCCACCAGGGAGAGGTGCGCATCCACAGGGCCAGCGCGGCCACCAGGGCCAGCAGCAGGCCGGGCAGCACCCACAGCTCCCACCAGCTCTCGGCCTGCACCCGGGCGAGGGCGTCCTCGTAGCCGCCCCAGAATTCCGACGCGCCCGCGGTGGTCCCGGCCACGACGGTGGTCAGGGCCATGATCGCGGCGCAGACGAGGACGATGAGGATCCAGCGCGCGTGCTTCACGATGCCGCACGGTATCGCGCCCGTGGCGTAACGTCACCGCATGCGCGAGATCCCGATCCGAGATGAGGTCATCCGCCTCGGCCAGTTGCTCAAGCTGGCGGGGCTGGCCGGGGGCGGGGGAGAGGCCAAGGCCATCATCGCCGACGGGGTCACGGTGAACGGGGAGGATGAGGCCCGCCGGGGCCGCCAGTTGCGCCACGGCGACGTCGTGGTGGCGGCGGGCGAGGAACTGAGGGTCGTCGCGCACGCGTGACGGGGACGAACGGCCCGGCCCCGTAGTGCGACAATCGTTCCATGGCTGACATCGGGCACACGGCGATCGGCGCGTGGAGCGGCGGTCGCGTCATGCACTTCGGGGAGCCCCTCGACGACCGGCGCCTGGAGGCGCTCCTCCGGCCGGGCGACGACATCTGCACCCTGGTCACCGCGGACGTGTACGCGGAGGGCGAGGCAGACCGCATCGTGGGGCGCGCCGTTGCGGGCCTCGACCGCGACGCGTACTGCATCGCGTCGGCCATCGGGCACGACTTCGTCAACGGCGTGCGGCAGGGATCGTCCGGCTACCCGCGGTTCACCAATCCCTCGCTTCGGGGCGAGGACCGGTACCGCGACTACCTCTTCGGCGCGCTCGAGGCCAGCCTCGAGCGCCTGGGCACCGACCACGTGGATCTGGTGATGCTGCATAACCCCGATCGCATCGGGTACACCAACGAGGTCGTGTGGCGCGCCATGGGCGACCTGCGCGCCGAGGGCCTGGCGAAGATGATCGGCGTGGCCCCCGGCCCCGCCAACGGCTTCACGCTCGACCTGATCGGGTGCGTGGAGATGTACGGCGACGAGATGGACTGGGCCATGATCATCCTCAATCCGTTCGAGCCCTGGCCGGGGAAGATGGCCCTGCCCGCGCTCGCCCAGAAGCACGTCAAGGTGCTTGCGCGTGTCGTCGACTACGGCGGGATCTTCCACGGTGATCTGCCGGACGAGGACGCCCTCGTCGACGGTGACCATCGCAAGTACCGCCCCGCGGGGTGGGTGGCCTCCGGCCGCGAGAAGCTTTCGTTGATCAACCCCATCGCCGAGCGGCACGGACTCACCCCGCTTCAGT
>JADHKZ010000106.1 GCA_016780995.1 Thermoleophilia bacterium
CGGCGGCGGAGTGCTCGCTGGCTGCGGATCGAGTTCGTCGAGCAGCGAGGGAACTGGCACGAGGGCAGCGGCCAGCGCATCGGCCGAGACCGCCAACGGCGTCGCCGAACTCCCGGCCAAGGAGATCCTCGCGAGGAGCCTGGCCGCATCGAAGGCCGCGACGTCGGTCACCGTGGTCGGGTCGCAGACGGATGGCCAGGACATGGCCTTCGAGCTCGTCCTGGGAACGGGTGTCGGCCAGGGCACCTTGTCGTTCAACGGGGTCCCCGCGCTGGAGTTCCGCCAGGTCGACGGGAACCTGTACTGGAAGATCAGCCGCGAGGGCGCCGAGATGATCATCGGCCCAGGCGAGGCGAGCAAGGCCATCGGGGGTCGGTGGGTATTCGCCCCGGTGGGCAGCGAGGATGCCGGAATGGCGGACCTGGGCGAGTTCGGCAACAAGAATGCCCTGATGGCGTTCCTGCTCCAGCCGAAGGGCACGGCAACCGTGGCGGGAACCGGTGACGTGGGCGGCACCCCCGTGGTCTTCGTCAGGATCAAGGATGGCAATGACACGGGCACGCTGGCCATCCAGACCATGGGTGAGCCCCTTCCCGTGCAGTTCAAGGGCGGCGAGGAGAACGGGGACTTCACCTTCAGCAACTGGAACGCACCGGTGAACGTCACCGCACCCGCCGACGCGGTGAGCTCTGACGATGTCCTGAAGCAGGCAGGCGCCTCGGGCTAGCCGTGCGCGCCACTTGATGTGCACCGTCACATCATGCGAACATATGTTCGCATGATCGTGACGGCACTCACTCTGCTCTTCCCCCTGCGCATCGCGGTGCTCGAGGCGCGCGTGGCATGGGATGACCCCATCGCGCTGGGGCCGGCGCCCGGCGAGGCGCAGGTCATCGGCCAATGCACCCCGGCCGCATGGGATCAGGGCGTGCGCCCGGGGCTGGCGGTAGGCGAGGCGCTTGCCCGATGCCCCGACCTGGACCTGGTGGTGCCCGACCCGGACTCCGTGCGCATGGCGGCGGAGCGGGTGACCGAGCGCCTGGAGGGCCTGGGTGCCGCGGTGGAACCCCACGATGATGGCGCATGGGCGTTTGATGCCGATGGGTTGCTGCGCCTGCACGGCGGCCTGTCGGCGCTGATGCGACGCTGCCACGCCGCGCTCCCCGTGGGATGCGATGGCCGCGCGGGCGCCGGGCCCACGCCGTTCTCATCGCTCCAGGCCGCCCGCGCGGGCGTGGTGGTGACGGCGGACGACGTGATGGGGTTCCTCTCCCCCCTCCCCGCGTCCCGGCTGCCGCTGGATGCCCGCGCGCACCGGCTGCTGGCATCGCTGGGGCTGCGGCAGATGGGCCAGGTGGCCGCCCTGCCGCATGCATCGGTGCTGGACCGCCTGGGGAAGGACGGCGAGCGCGCATGGCGCATGGCCCGCGGCGAGGACCATGAGCGCCTGTCGCCACGCACCCCTCCCGAGGCCGTGGAAGAGCACATGGAGTTCGCGGAGTCGGTGGGCGCGCTCATGGCCATCGAGTCGGCAGCGCGCATGCTCATCGCGCGCATCTGCGACCGGGTGCTGGCGCGGGGGCGATCGGTACGGTCGCTGGTGCTGCGCGCGCGCACCTGGGACGGGGGGTCCTGGACCAGCACCGTGGCGCTGCGCGAGGCCACGGCCGATGCCGCGCGCATCGGCATGGCATGCATCCCGCGCCTCGCGCGCATCGGCGCGCCGGTGACCGCGCTGGGGATCGAGGCCGATGCCGGCGGGCCGCCCGGCGCAGGCCAGATGTCGCTGGTGGCACGCCCCGACGACGAGCGGCGACAGCGGGCGCGGGCGGCGCTGGCACAGGTGCGCGCGGCGGCAGGCGACGCGCGCGTGATGCGGTTGGTGGAAGTGGAGCCCTGGAGCCGGCTCCCGGAGCGGCGATGGGCACTCGGGCCCTACGAGGCCTAGCCGGGCCCGAACCGGCGCGCGTGGTGGCATCCCCCGGCGGGGCACCCCACGCGGTCATCACGGGCGGCAGGCGCCGCCTGGTTGTGGCCGTGCGCGACTCCTGGCGCGTGCAGGACCGCTGGTGGACCGACAACCCCGTGGACCGCTCCTACTTCGACGTGGTCCTGGAGCCCGGCCGGCCTGCCCTGCTCTACCGCGAGTCGTCAGGTGAGTGGTTCATCCATGGCTAGCCCGCCCTACGTGGAGCTGCACGCCCACTCGGCGTTCAGCTTCCTCGATGGCGCATCCCTGCCCGCAGAACTGGCGGAGGCCGCGGCGGCCATGGGCCACGCCACGCTGGCGCTGACCGACCACGACACCCTCTCGGGCGCCCTGGAATTCGCCACCGCGGCCGCAGCGGCAGGAGTGCGCCCGATAACGGGAGCCGAGCTTACGATCGGGGACAGTCCCCTTGGGCCCCTTGGGCCCCTTGGGCATGTCACGCTTCTCGCGCTCGATGCGCGCGGGTATTCCAACCTGTGCAGGCTCATCACCATCGGGCATGCGCACACGCGCGATTCGCGCGACCGGCGCGCGGGGCAACCCGTGGTTCCCGTGGATGCCCTCGCCCTGCACCACCAGGGGCTCGCCTGCCTGTCGGGGTGCGCACGCCATGGGCTGGTGGCCCGGCCGCTGGCCGCGGGGCGGCGCGCCGATGCCGAGCGGGCACTGCGCGCGCTGGTGCGCATCTTCGGCCCCGGCCGCACATGGGTGGAGATCCAGCGACCCGGGCTGCGGGGTGACCTGGCGCTGGCCCGTGCGCTTCAGAACCTGGCCGCCCATGTGGGCGTGCCCGTGGTGGCCACCGGCGACGTGCACGCCCACTCCCCGCGCCGGGCCTTCCTGCAGGACGCCCTGGTGGCGATACGCCACGGCCTCACGCTGGATGCATCAGAGGAGGTACGCCGCGGCAACCGCCAGGCGGTGCTGCGCCCCCCGGCGGACATGGCCGAGAGGCTGCGCGACCACCCCGAGGCCGTGGCCGGCACCGTGCGGCTGGCCGAGATGGTCGAGTTCGACCTGACCCGCGACCTGGGCTACCGCTTCCCCGACTTCGCATCGGACCACCCCGGCGAGGACGCCGACGCCGCGCTGGCGCGCATCTGCGCGGCCGAGGCCCGACGACGCTACCCCGACGAACCCGCGCGCCGCGAGGCCCTCGCCCGCTTGGACGAGGAACTGGGGCTCATCCGTCACCACGGCCTGTCGGGCTTCTTCCTGCTGCACCGCGACATCCTGGAGATCGCCCGCGAGGTGGCACTGCAGGTGCGGCCCGCCGGATCGGCCCGACGCGAACTGCCCCCGGGGCGCGGACGCGGGTCATCGGTGGGATCCATCGTGTGCTACCTGACCGGCCTCTCGCACATCGACCCCATCGGGAGCGGGCTCTTCCTCGGACGCTTCCTGAACAAGGACATCCGGTCGGTGCCCGACATCGACCTGGACTTCCCCCGTGACGTGCGCGAGCGCCTGATCGAGGAGATCATCCGCCGCTACGGCCGCGAGAACGCCGCCCTGGTGGCGGCCTTCCCCACCTTCCGCGCACGCATGGCCATCCGCGAGATCGGGGGCGCGCTGGCGCTGCCCCCCGCCGACATCGAGCGCCTGGCCCGGCTGTCGGACGGCTGGTCATCCGCCGACGCGGTGGAGGAGGAGATCCGCCGCATGCCGGGCGGCGAGGACCGCCTGCGCTCGCGCCGATGGCGGGCCCTGGCCATGCTGGCCAAGGAGGCCGCGGGCCTTCCCCGCCACCTGTCGCAGCACTCCGGCGGAATGATCGTGAGCGCCACCCCCCTGGTGGAACTGGTGCCCGTGGTGCCCGCGGCCTTCCCCGGCCGACAGGTCTGCCAGTGGGACAAGGACTCCTGCGCCGACGCCGGGTTCGTGAAGATCGACCTGCTGGGCCTGGGCATGCTGAGCGCCGTGGAGGACTGCCTGGACCTCATCGCCCGCGGCCACGGACGCGCCCCCGATCTGTCGCGCATCGGGTTCGACGACCCCGAGGTGTACGCCGAGATCCAGGACGCCGACACCGTGGGCGTGTTCCAGATCGAGAGCCGCGCCCAGATGCAGAGCCTGCTGCAGACCCGCCCCGAGAACCTGGATGACCTCACCGTGCAGGTGGCGCTCATCCGCCCCGGCCCGGTGAGCGGGGGCGCGGTGCACCCCTACGTGCGCCACCGGCGGGCGCGCCGCCGCGACCCATCATTCCGCCCGCCGTACGACCACCCGCTCCTGGAGCCCGTGCTGGAGGAGACCCTGGGCGTGGTGGTATTCCAGGAGCAGGTGCTGGAGGTGGCCATGGCGCTGGCGGGCTTCAGCGCCGGCGAGGCCGAGGACCTGCGTCGCGCCATGAGCCGCAAGCGCAGCCGCCAGGCCATGCTGCGCATGTGGGAGCGGTTCCTGCAGGGCGCGCGCCGGCGCGGCGTGCCTGATGAGGTCACCCAAACGGTGTTCACCAAGCTCATCGGGTTCTCCAACTTCGGGTTCCCCAAGGCCCACTCCGCGGCCTTCGCCGTGCTGGCCTACCAGAGCGCATGGCTCAGGCGCCACCACCCCGCCGAGTTCCTGGCCGCGCTCATCAACGCCCAGCCCATGGGCTTCTACCCGCCCGCCAGCCTGGTGCGCGACGCCGGCAGGCGCGGCGTGCGCACGCTGCGCACCTGCATCCGCAGGTCGGAGGTGGCCTGCACCGTGGAGCAGGGGGCCGTGCGGCTGGGCCTGGGGATGGTGCGCGGCCTGGGCGCCGAGGCTGCTGCGCGCGTGGTGGCCGAGCGACAGGCCAATGGCCACTTCGAGGGGCTGGCCGACCTGGCATCCCGCACCGCGCTGCGCCCCGAGCAGGTGGCCGCCATGGCGCGCGCCGGCACGCTGGATGCCTTCGGCGTGCCCGAGCGCCAGATGCTGTGGCAGGCGGGAACCCTGGCCCGCCCGCGGGCCGTGCCGCATGGCGCGGGGGAGCAGCTGCCCCTTCCCATCCATCCCGCCGACGCTCCGGACCTCCCGGCGCCCGACCGGATCGACCGGGTCATCTCCGAGTACGAGGCCACGGGGGTGTCCACCGGGTGGCACCTGATGACCCTGGTGCGCCCCGCCCTGCC
>JADHKZ010000018.1 GCA_016780995.1 Thermoleophilia bacterium
GTCCCGAGGACGTGGCCCGTGACTACCCCACGGCCGTGGCGGCGCTGCGCGGAGCGGGCTACGACACCATCACGCGGTTCCGCGCACGGCAGCCCGAGCAGGTGGCGTTGCGATGGGCATGAGGGTGGGCCTCGGCGTGGATGCCCATGCTCTGGAGGAGGGCGTGCCCCTGGTGCTGGGCCTGGTGCCCATCGACCATCCGCGCGGCCTGGCCGGCCACTCCGACGGCGACGTGGTGGCGCACGCGGTGTGCGACGCCCTGCTGGCCGCATCAGGTGGCCCGGATATCGGCGTGCTGTTCCCGTCGGGTGCCGAGGAGTGGCGGGGGGTCACCGGCGCGGCCATGATCGCCCACGTGCTCGAGTGGATGCGCGGCGAGGGCGCGCAGCCGGTCAACGTGCATGCGGTCATCGTGTGCGAGCAGCCGCGCATCGGCCCGCACCGCGCCGCCATGCAGGAGGCCCTCACCCGCGCGGTGGGCGCCCCCGCGTCCGTGCACGCCACCACCACCGACTCCATGGGGTTCACGGGCCGCGGCGAGGGCATCGCGTGCCAGGCCGTGGCGCTGGTGGAGGTGCCGGAATGACCCTCAGGCTCCACTCCACCCTCACGGGGCAGGCCGAGCCCGTCCAGCCCGATGCCGACGGCGTGATCGGCATCTATGCCTGCGGGCCCACCGTGTACTCGCGCATCCACATCGGCAACGCGCGGCCGTTCGTGGTGTTCTCTGTGCTCAAGCGCTACCTCGAGCGCCGCGGCCACCGCGCGCGGCTGGTCATCAACGTCACGGACGTCAACGACAAGATCTACGACGCGGCGCGCGCCGAGGGCATCCCGTCCACCGATCTGGCCGAGCGCTGCACCCGGCAGTACATCGACGACACCGACCTATTAGGCCTGGGGCGCCCCGACGCCGAGCCCCTGGTCACCGGGTGCATGGACGACATCATCGCGCTCATCGCCGACCTGGTGGAGCGCGACCTGGCCTACGCCGCAGGCGGCGACGTGTACTTCCGCGTGCGGGCGTTCCCCGGGTACGGCCGGTTGTCGCGGCGCGACCCGGATGACATGGTCGATACCGACCCCGGCGACCTGAAGGAGGACCCCCTCGACTTCGCGCTGTGGAAGGGTGTGAAGGAGGGCGAAGACGTCTCGTGGGAGTCCCCGTGGGGCCCCGGCAGGCCCGGGTGGCACATCGAGTGCTCGGCCATGGCCGAGCGCGAACTGGGGATGGGCTTCTCGGTGCACGGCGGTGGCATCGACCTGGTGTTCCCGCACCACGAGAACGAGATCGCCCAGAGCGAGGGCGCGCACGACGCGCCCTTCGCCCGCATCTGGATGCACAACGAGATGCTGGAGCTCAGCGACAGCAAGATGAGCAAGAGCATCGGCAACATCGCGCTGCTGGCCGACGTGGTACAGCGGTGGGGCGCCGATGTGGTGATCGCCTACTTCATGCAGAGCCACTACCGGTCGCGGCTGCCGTTCTCGGACGAGCGCCTGCAGGACGCCGAGGCGGCATGCCGGCGTATCCGCAACGCCGCCAGGGCGCTGGACAAGGCGCTCATGGACCCGGGCGACTCCGTGGACGCCGCACTGGCCGCCGCCGTGGTGCAGGCACGCACGCGGTTCGTGGACTCCATGGATGACGACTTCGGCACGCCGGGCGCCATGGCGGCCATCTTCGAGCTGGTGCGTGCCATCAACCAGTCGCTCGAGCGCGGGCGGCCCGCCGAGGGGCAGCTGCAGGAAGTGCGGCTCGAGCTCAGCGCGCTGCTGGACATGCTGGGTCTCGCACGCCTCATGGACGCGGGCGCGGATGACGCCGTGCCGGATGAGGTGCTCGACCTGGTGCGCCGCCGCGAGCAGGCGCGGGCCGACCGCGACTTCGCGGGCGCCGATGCCCTGCGCGACGCCATCCTGGCCCAGGGCTACGAGCTGCGCGACGGCCCGGATGGACCCGAGGTCATCCCGACCCCATGAGCAGCCGGCGCCAGGGACGGCGGCCGGGTGGTCGCCCGGCCGAGCCCGAGGGGCCGGTGCTGGTGTATGGGCGCAACCCCGTGCGTGAGCTCATCCGCGCGGGCCGTCGGCCGGTGCAGGAGGTGTGGGCCCTGGCCCAGGCGGCGGATGATCCTGTGCTCGAGGGGATCACCGTGCAGGTGAAGCGGCGCGAGGACCTGGCCCGCCTCGCCGGTACCGGTGGTCACCAGGGGATGGTGGCCATCACCGAGGAGTACCCGTACGCAGACCCTCAAGCCGTGCTCGAGGGTGATGGGCCCATCATGGTGCTTGACGAGGTGCAGGACCCCCGCAACCTGGGCGCCGTGGCGCGGGTGGCCGATGCGGCAGGGTTCGCGGGCCTGGTCATCCCCACGCGCGGCAGCCCGGGCATCACCCCCGTGGCGTGCAAGGCATCTGCGGGTGCCGTTGAGCACCTGCCCATCGCACGCATCGGCTCCATCGTGGCGTTCGTCAACGACCTGGCCGGTTCGGGGCGGTGGGCCGCCGGGGCCGATGCCGACCGTGGACAGGACTACCGCGAGGTGCAGTGGGACCCCTCCGCGGTGATCGTGCTGGGCGCCGAGGGCGCCGGCCTGCGGCCTCGCGTGCGCGAGGTATGCGACCAGCTCGTGCGCATCCCCATGCGGGGGAGGGTGGGGTCCCTCAACCTCTCCACCGCCGCAGCGGTGCTGGCATTCCGGGCGGCCGCCGGGGGTTGATTTCGTCACGGAGGTTGACACCGCCTTGTGCGACCGGTATCAATCCGCCATCTCTTACCTTCAAGTAAAGATTCAGCCTGAGTCTTAAGTGAAGGTTGAGGGATGGTGAACCGCCATCTCAGAAGGCCACACAGGAGCAGACATGGGTGCCGCCGCCCGAAGGCTTACCGACCTGGATCAGCAGGGCCACGTCGACATCGTCGACGAGGGGCTGGTCCGCAGGGCACGCGCCGGCGACGGCCAGGCCATGGACCAGATCATCGCCCGCTACCGCGGGTTCGTGCGACTCAAGGCCAGCGCGTACTTCCTGGCGGGCGGCGACTCCGAGGACCTCATCCAGGAGGGCCTCATCGGGCTGTTCAAGGCGGTGCGCGACTACCGGCCGGAGCGCGAGGCGTCGTTCCGCTCGTTCGCCGAGCTCTGCGTGACGCGCCAGATCATCACCGCCATCAAGACGGCTGCGCGCAACAAGCACACCCCGCTCAACACCTATGTGTCGTTCAGCAACTCGCGCGCCGGCAGCGAGCAGGAGACCACGCTCGCCGACGTCCTGCCCGACGACCCGGTGACCGACCCGGTGAACCAGGCCATCTCCACCGAGGAACTGCAGAGCCTGGTCGACTGCCTGGGCCGGGTTCTGAGCCCGCTGGAGAGCCAGGTGCTGGCCATGTACCTGGAGGGGCGCTCCTACGAGGAGGTCGCCGAGCGGCTGGAGTGCAACCCCAAGAGCGTCGACAACGCCCTGCAGCGCGTCAAGCGCAAGGTCGAGGTGCACCTGAAGGACCGCGAGGTACTCGACCTCGGGTAGAGGGTATGACTAATCCTCATGTAGAGGCTGAGAGTTTGACGCGATGCCGCCTTACATGGCGGCATCGCGCGTTTCCGGGTACGTTGCGGGACGTCAGCGCACCACGCCCAACCCGAGGACTCCATGAGCGCACCCATCCTGGTCGGCTACGACCGCAGCGACTCCGCCAAGCGCGCCCTTCAGCGCGCGGTCGAGCTCTGCAATGAGCACCACGCGCCCCTCCTGGTGCTTGCCGTGCACGAGGCCGTGCTCGACCCCACCGGTCCGCGCGCCTTCGGCACCATGGGCGACGGCAGCCCCATGCAGGGGCCGTTCCCCGAGATGCCCGACGTCCACGAGGCCCTCGAGGAGGCCCGCGACCTGGTGGAGGACGGTGCCGTGGCCAAGGCCGAGTACGCCTGGGCCATCGGTGAGCCGGCCGCGCTCATCGTGGAGACCGCGCAGGACCACAAGGCGCAGGTGATCGTGGTGGGGCACACGCACCACGGCCTCCTGGGCAAGGCGTTCGGCGCGGACATCTCGGCCGAGGTGCAGAAGCACGCCGGGTGCCCGGTCGAGGTGGTCGACTAGAACCCCTCGCGCGCCACGGCGCGCACCCGCCGGAGTAGCTCAGCTGGTCAGAGCACCTGTCTTGTAAACAGGGGGTCGCCGGTTCGAATCCGGCCTCCGGCTTGCCGCGCATGCGCCGCACGCATGCGGGGCGTGGGTTACTGCAGTGGGCCGGGCGTGGCATCGTCCTGCAGTCGACGTGGCCGTCACGGCTCCCTCGTGAACCGCCTGCCGGCCCCCGCCGTCTACGACATGTGCGGGGAGGAGGCCGATGCCGCCGGCCCCTGGGAGAACGCCACCTCGATGATCGCCCCGCCATCCGGTGCGTTGGACGCCGTGGCGGTGGCGCCGTGCATCTGGGCCACCTGGGCCACGATGGACAGGCCCAGGCCGGAGCCGGGCGTGCCGCGGGCCGCGGCCGAGCGGTAGAAGCGCTCGAACACGTGCGGCAGGTCGGCGTGAGGAAAGCCGGGCCCGTGGTCGCGCACGCGCAGGGTTCGGTCGTGCAGGGTCACCTCGATGGGCGTGCCGGGCGCGTTCCACTTGACGGCGTTGTCGAGCATGTTGGCCACCAGGCGCCCCAGGCGCTCGGGCACGCCGTCGATGACGGTGGGGGAGAGGTCCTCCAGCACCAGCACGCCGGGGTGCAGTCGGCGCACCCGCTCGATGGCCGCCAGCACCACGTGGTCCAGCCGCACGTCCTGGGCCTCGTCCTCGCGCACCGTGGTCTCGCCGGCGCGCACGATGTCGGTGACCAGCGCGCCCAGTTCATCGGTCTGCTCCACCACGTCGCGCAGCAGGGCCTCCTGCTCCGCCGGGGGGAGGGTGCCGGGCTGCTGCAGCACCTCGATGTTGGCGCGCAGCGATGCCAGCGGGGTCCGGAGCTCGTGCGATGCGTCGGCCACCAGGCGGCGCTGGACCTCGGCCGACTGCTCCAGCTGGTCGAGGGTGCCGTTGAACACCCGAGCCAGGCGCGCGATCTCGTCATCGCCCTCCACGGGCAGGCGCCGCGCCAGGTCGTCGGCATCGGCGAGGGACTCGGTCTGCGACGTGAACTCGGTGACGGGGCGCAGGGCCCTGCCGGACACCACCCAGCCAAGGCCCGCGCCCACGGCCACGCCCGCCCCGGTGACCACCAGCAGGATGATTCCCAGCCCGCGGAGCACCGACTGCACCTCATCGACGGAGCGCGCGAGCTCCACCGCCACGCCTGCCGCCACCGGCGCGGTGACGCCGCGCAGCGGCACGCCCTGCACCTCGGCATCCCAGAAGTACGCGCGCTCCGTTCCGGCCGCCACCTGCAGGTCGCGCTCGGTCACGGGCAACTGCACGTCGTCCAGCCGCTCGCGGACACCCCGGCGCCGGTCGCCCGCGCCGGCCGACACCGGCGTGTCCGCGGTGACCACCTGCGAGTAGACCTGCGGCCCACCGAACCTCTCGCCGCGACGGAAGATCCCCGGCGGCGGCAGGGCGCGTGCGCCCTCCCGCTGGACCCGCTCCACCTGCTGCCGGAGCGAGTCGTCCACGTCGCCCCGCAACTGCGCACGCACGGCCACGTAGCTGGCCAGCGATGCGGCTGCCACGGCCAGCGCCACGGCCAGCGCCGCGCCGATGGCCAGCCGGCGCCGGATGCTCATGGCTCGCGCAGTACGTAGCCCACGCCGCGCACCGTGTGGATGAGGCGCGCGGCCCCGTCCTGCTCGAGCTTCCGCCGGAGGTAGCCCACGTACACGCCGAGGGAGTTGGAGGTGGGGCCGAAGTCATAGCCCCACACGCGCTCGTGGATGACCGACCGGGTCAGCACCACGCGCGGGTTGCGCATGAACAGCTCCAGCAACTGGAACTCGGTGCGCGTGAGGTCGATGCTGCGCCCGCCGCGCTCGGCCACATGACCGGCAAGGTCCAGGGACAGGTCGTCGAAGCGCAGCACCGTTGTCTCGTCGCCGTTCTGGGCCCCGCTGCGCCGGAGCAGCGCTCGCAGTCGCGCCATCAGCTCCTGCAGGGCGAAGGGCTTGACCATGTAGTCATCGGCGCCGGCATCCAGGCCCTCCACGCGGTCGCCCACGGCGTCGCGGGCGGTGAGCATGAGCACCGGGGTGGTGTCGCCGGCCGCGCGCAGGCGCCGGCACACCTCCATGCCGTCCACCCCCGGCATCATCACGTCCAGCAGCACCGCGTCGGGCGCGCGCTGCGCCAGGGATGCAAGGGCCTCGTCACCATCGGCGGCGAGTTCCACCTCGTATCCGGCCAGCATCAGCGCGCGCCGCACCGCGGTGCGCACGGCCTCCTCGTCGTCCGCGACCAGGATCCTCACGCCGTGAGTCTGCCCGATCCGGTCACGGACCCTGCGGGGGCATGTGGCCCCCGGGTCCGTGACCATCCCGACCGTGCCCGCCCCGAGGGCCCGTGCCGTCCACCATGCGGGTGGCCATCTCCTTCGCCTGCGCGTCGGTGAGGCCGGAACCCCGAGCGGACTTCGTGATGGCCTCCGTGATGGTGGAGACCAGGTCGGCCTTGCTCACGCCCTTCGACTCGGCCACCTGGGCCAGCGTCTTGCCCTGCTCGCGGGCCTGGTGCATCTGCTCATGCGTCATGCCGAGCTTCTTCTCCACGGCGGCCTTCACCTCGTCCATGCCCTTCCCCGGGCCATGGTGGCCACCTCGCCCGCCCATGCCGGGCAGCGGGGCGTCCTTCGCGCGCTCCAGCATCTGGTCCGCCTGCGCCTGGGTGATGCGGCCGCTGGCGACGCCCTCGGCCAGCCGCTCCTTCAGGACGTCGGTGAAGGCGCCTTTCACGTCGGCGGCGCTTACCTGCCCACCGGTGCGCTTGGAGAGCGCGCTGGCCAGATCGCCCGCCTGGTCGTCCTGGCCGCCCGTGGCGGCGAATGCGCCGGCCAGCCCTCCGCCCACCAGCACGCCGACCGCGGCGAGCCCTGCGATGCGCTTGTTCCTGGTCTTCATGACGTCCCTCCGTCGTCGGTTCTCCCTGACGACATGCATCGTCGGGCGTGACCATCGGAATGGCACAAGATCAACCGAAGACCCGCGTAAGAATGCGCGTCGTGCCGGAACCGCCGCGACTAGGCGGCGTTACCCTCCAGCACTGCGCGAAGCCCCTCGAGGGCCTCGCGCTGGCGGTCCACCAGGCGCTCCTCCATGTCGATGGAGGCGTCCTCGTGGACGGCGTGCGTGTGCCACTCCACCCGGCAGCCCGAGGGGGTGGGGACCACGGCGAACGACGCGTGGTGCTCTGCCAGCGGCAGGCCGCTGGTGACGGCGTAGGAATAGGTCATGGCGTCGTCGTCGCGGGTGAGCAATTCCTCCACCAGCGTGGCGCCGTCGGCGCGGGACAGCGTGCGCGTGCTGCCCTCGAGGGTGCAGGTCTCGTACAGCGGATACCACTTCGGAACTCCGCACGGGTCACCCACCAGCGCCCAGGCCGTCGCGGCCGGCACCGCCACGTCGATGTCCACCCCGAAGTCCGATCCCATGACGGGATCATCGCGCATCACGCGCCCGGCGGCCCCCGGGCCCCGAGGGGCTCCTTCGGCAGCCCGCCGGTCACCAGCAGCCCGAGGACCCCGACCAGGAACACGATTGCCAACGCGCCGCGCAGCGACTGCAGCTTTGCCTGGGAGTAGGCGTCCACGACGTTGTCCACCTGCTCGTCCGGAACCCCCGCCGCGGCGACCGCCGCCTGCGCCTGGTCGGTGGAAACGATCTGCACGCCGCTCGAGGTGGCCTCCCGGGCCGCGGCCTGCAGGTTGGTGTTCACCTCGGGATCGTCGCGCAGGTTGGCGTTGAACGTGGCCGCCAGGCCGATGAACAGAACGGCGCCGGCCAGCGCCACGCCCAGCGAGGAGCCGAGGTTCTGCGTGGTCCCCTGGAGTCCGCCGATCTCGCTGCTTCGTGACTCATCAGCCGCCGACAGGTTGACGTTGCCGATCTGCGACACGGCCAGGCCCAGGCCCATTCCGATCACGGCCATGGCCAGCGAGAACAGGGTCCCGCGGGCCTCCGGGGTGATCGAGGCGATGAGCATGGCCACCCCTGATGACGAAACCAACAGCCCCAACTGGATGAGCGTGCGGGGCGACACCCGCACCGCCAGTCGCGACCCGGCCAGGGCCATCACGAAGATGGCGATGGACATGGGCAGCATGCGGAGGCCCGACTCGAAGGCGTCGAGACCGAGCACGGTCTGCAGGTAGAGGGGGAGCACGAAGAACGTGCCCGCGATGATGAAGTACAGGATCATCTGCGACCCCAGCCCTGCGCGAAGGGGTCGGATGGCGAGCAGGTCCATTCCGACCAGCGGGGACCGCCCGCGCGCCTCCACGCGCCGCTCCCACGCGAAGAACAGGCGCCCCACCACAACCCCGGCCAGCACGATGGGGATGACCGGCGAGAAGCCGAACACCTCGAATGGCGGGTTGATGGGGCGGATGATCCCCCAGGTGCTGGCACTGACGAGCGCCAGCACGATCAGCCCCATGGCGACGGCGGACAGGGCGGCGCCGAGGTAGTCGAACCGCCCGGTCGCGGCCTTGCGCGCGCCATCGCGCACCTTCGAGGTGAGCGGGAGGATGATCGCCGCGATGGCGATGGTCTCGGCGGCGAACACCCAGCGCCATGAGAACTCGCTGGTCACCCAGCCGCCGATGAGCGGCCCCGCGGCTGCGGCCGCGCCCGCGACGCCGCCCAGGATGCCGTAGGCGATCGCGCGGTCACGCCCCGAGTAGTTGGTGGCGGCAAGCGCTGCGATGGCGGGGATCACCAGCACCGCCCCGAGGCCCTCGATGATGGACCACCCCACGAACAGCGCGGCGAACCCCGGCGCGACCGCGGTGATGAACGATCCGACGCCGTAGATGATGTTGCCGACCACGAACGCGCGCCTGCGGCCGATGCGGTCGCCGATCCCCGCTCCCGCCAGCATGAACGCCGCCATCGTGAGGGTGAACGTGGCGATGGCCAGTTGCATGGCGCTGACCGTGGTGCCCAGGTCGGCCACCACGGTGGTGATGGATACGTTCATCACGGTTCCGTCGATCACCATCACGAACTGGGCGAGGCCCAGCACGATGATCGGCAGCCACTTGCGCATCGCGGCAGGCTACGCCGTCGCGCCGCCCGGCAGGCTGTCCGTCCGGCTAGGTGCGGGCGGGGGCGGTGTGCCCCCGCAGTCGGCGCTCGCGCACGCGCACCAGGGCCGGCCGGGCGGCCAGCGCGGTGATTCCCAGTGCCACGGCCACAAGGGCATAGGCACCGCGCGACCCGATCAGGTCGGCGGCGATGCCCCCGAGCGCCGCGCCGGCGGCGAGGCCGGCCATCACCAGGGTGCGGCCGGCCACGCCGGCGAGCGCCTGCATGGACCGCGGCACGCGTCGGGCACGTGCCCCCATGAGGGTGGCCGCGCAGACGGCGTTGGCGAGCATGAGGGGCGCGTACGCGAGGGCGGTGCCCATCACGCCCGGGATAAGGGCCATGGCCAGCGCGGGCACCACGTAGGCGGCGCACGCCAGCACGATGATGGTCTCGTCGGCGTGGCGGCGGTCGAGCCGGGTGATGATGGGCGTGGCCAGCATCATGCAGGCCACGCCGGCGCCCAGCACCGCAGCAAGCGCGGCACCCGACACGCCCAGGTCGTTGCGTAGGTGGGGCACGGCCAGGCTGATGGCGGCGCCCGACGCAAGGCTCCACGCGACTGCCGTGATGGTGAGCACGCGCAGGTCGCGCGACAGGAACAGGAACGCCAGCCCGCGGCGGATGGGCGGGCGCGGGCCTGCCTCGTCGCGCTCATCCAGCCGACGGGATCCGGTGACGGCGGCCACGGCGGCCACGGCCAGCGCGCCGGCGACGAGCGCCCCGGCGAACCCGTGCCCCAGCACCAGGGCGAGACCGGCGATGGCCGGGCCGCCGAAGTAGCCCAGGTTGAAGGCCTGCGCCAGCGCGGCCTGCGCCGGCATCATTTCGTCGCGGGATGCCACCGTGGCCAGGGCGCCGAACATGGCCGCGTCCACGAACACGCGCACCGACCCGATGAGGAAGGCAGCCGCGTAGAGCCACGGCAGGGCCAGCCCGGTGGTGCCGAGAAGGATGGCCAGGAGCACCGCGAGCATGGTGCCGGTGCCGAGCGCGGCCCCGAGCAGGGGTCGGCGCGGCCACCGGTCACCGGCCAGGCCCGCGGGCGCGGCGAGCAAGAGGAACGGCACGAACGTGATGGCGAAGCCGATCGCGGCCTGCGCTGCCGAGCCGCCCTGCTCCAGGATGAGCCACGGGATGATGACCGTGAGCATCCCCTGCGCGAGTGCGTGGGCTGCCTGCGTGACCAGGAGCGCGCGGCCATCGCGTGACCGCAGCAAGGGATTCCTGGACGTGGATCGCATGTGGGGCCACGGTAGGCCCATTCCATATTTCCGTCAATTTGACACGTATCGCACAAGCGCTTGTGCCATGGCCGGGGCGATGAGTGCCATAGCGGTATGGGAATTCCTGCTCAGGGGAGGATTTTGCGCTTCGTGCGTGAGCGCACGAAGCGTCACGAGCGCTGTCAAGAGCGCTCGTGAAAATGCTGTGATGATCACGTTGCGTCACGGGGTGGATGGACCGCGTCGCTGGCGATGACCACGCGGCAGGGAGCGTGGCGAAGCACGTAGTCCACCGTGCGCCCGAAGATGCGATCGCCCAGGCGGCGCCTGCGTGCCACTCCCATCATGATCACCTCGGCATTCACGCGCCGGGCCTCGTCCACGATCGCCCGGCCCGCCTGCCGGCCATGGACCACCTTCACGTCCACGGTGGCCCCGTACTCCTCGGCGATCTGCCGCGCGTGGGCCAGCAACTGCCCGGCCCCGCGCTCCTCGCGGGGCATCTCGGCGTCGAGCGGCAACTCCACGGGCACCTCCACCACGGTGATGGCGTGGATGGTCACCCCGCGGTCGGCGGCCAGCTTCCCGGCCGTGGCCATCATCTCCTCCGACGACTCGGTGGCCACCACCGGCACCAGGATGTTGGTGTAGGCCACGTCCACCTCGAGCGCCAGCTCCTGGCGCTCCGTGGTGACCGTGCGGGTCCAGGGCACGCCGATGCGCCGCCGGTAGGCGATGTACATGAGGAATCCAAGGGCCATCCACGCGATGCCCACCCACCGGGCATCGGGCCTGAGCACCAGCACCGCCACGAATGCCCCGCCGGTGCCGAGGAGCCCGAACACCGCGAACAGCGGGATGCTGCGGCCGCGCACCCGGATGTTGGGCCGTGCGCGGTACGGCCGCTGCATGTCCGGGCGCTTCCACCGCAGCCAGATGATCGCCAGGTGCGCGATGCTGAACGACAGCATGGCGCCGAAGGCGTACAGGTTGGACAGGAACACGGCCTGGCCGGGGATCATCACCAGCGCGGCGATGGCGCAGAAGATGACGATGGCCACGGCCGGGGTGTTGAACCGCGGGTGCAGGCGCCGGATGCCGGATGGCAACTGGCGGTGGGAGCCCATGGCGTAGGTGAGCCGCGACACGCCGATGACCCCGGCGTTGGTGGCGATGACCAGGATGGTGGCGGCCAGCACGCCCACGAACGCCTCCACGACCACCTGCCACGTCCCGGTGAGCCCGAACTGGCTCACGATGCCCAGGATGGGATCGCCCGCGTAGGTGGTGCCGAGCTCGGTGGAGTAGCTGCCGTCGGGCTGCTGGGTGACCGGTAGCGCGGAGAGGGCCACGATGGGGATGAGGGCGTACATCACCAGGACGGTGATGACGGTGGCGCGGATGGAGGCCGGGATGGTGCGCTCGGGCACCTGCGCCTCCTCGGCCATGTTCGAGATGGTCTCGATGCCCGTGTAGGCGATCATGGCCAGGGTCACGCCGATGATCACGTTGGTCCAGGTGGGCGCGACGCCCCACACGATGTTGTCCCATACCTGCGTGGGCGAGAACACCACCAGCAGGCCCACCAGCACCAGCAGCACCTGCGTGCCCAGGTCCAGCAGCGCCAGGCCGATGTTGAGCTTGGCGGCCTCCTTGATGCCCACGATGTTCAGCATCGCGATCAGCGCCACCACGCCGATGCCGACGATCACGTCCCACGGGTTGGTGCGCAGCGGCTCCCAGAACACGCCCAGGTAGTGGGGCACGAAGAACGCCGAGATGGCGATCGTGATGATGTAGTTGAGCATCTGACCCCAGGCCGCCCCGAACGCCGCGCCCTCGTTGAACGCCTGGCGCGCGAAGCTGGACGACCCCCCGGCCTCGGGGAACATCGCGGTGCCCTCGGTGTACGTGAGGGCGGTGGCCGCGAAGATGAGGCCCGCGAACAGGAACACCAGCGGGGTGAGTCCCAGGGCATAGGCCGCCACCAGGCCCAGCGCGTAGTAGATGGACGAGCCGACGTTGCCGTATGCGGTAGCCCACAGTCCGGGAACCCCGACCACCCGCTCCATCCGCTCGCGCCTACGGCGCCGGATGGCCATGTGGCTACCTCCGCCTCATTCGGCGCGGCATCGTACTCCCGTGCGGGTAGCATCGTCGTCCACGGCCCCCGCCGGGGGCCACGGTGCATGGGGGCTCGTTTCAGTGGCACTGATCGACGGCGTTGACGTGGTGTTCTACGGCGTGTGCAACATGGATCGCTCGGTGGGGTTCTACGAGGGCGTGCTGGGCCTTGAGCTCAGCCAGCGGGCGGGCAACGACTGGGCCCAGTTCACCGTGGGCGGCACAGAGGTGGGTCTGTTCGGCGAGCTGGCCACCGCACCCCACCAGGGCGGGGCCACGGTGACCTTCCGCACGGGCGACATCCGCGCGCTCGAGGCCGCGCTCGACGCGGCGGGCTGCAAGAAGGATCCCGTGGAGGACATGGGCGGGGCCCTCTCGATGGAGTTCCTCGACCCCGACGGCAACCGCCTGGTGGCGGTGGAGATCCAGGCCTAGGACAGGGCGGCGCGCCGGGCAGCCACGGCCTCGGCGAACGCGGCGGGGTCCTCGGCGCCCACCAGCACGCGCTGGGTGGTCCACGGTGCGGGCGCGTGCACGCTGATGGGCTCCTCCATCTCCAGCACCACGCCCTCGCAGGGGGCGGGCACGAACGCCACCATGCCCTTGGCGATCTTCACGCCCACGCCGGCCCACCACGGCCAGCGCTGGGTGGTGATGCGCGCGATGCGCGCGATGGGTACCTCGGCATGCCCCACCCAGCCCATGCGCACGTGCACCACGTCATCGGCCACCTCGGCCTCGAACGGCCCCGTGGTGGAAGTGAGGAAGCGCGTCCAGCGCGAGGTCCTGAGCGGGAAGATCACGGCACGGTGATCGTACGCGCCGCGGTGCCCAGCCCGCGTGCCGACGAGATGAGCACACGCACCTGGTAGGAGCCCGCGGTGGTGCGCGGGGGGATGCGCAGCCGGGCTGTCACGCGCCCTGGACGCGGCCGGCCGGATCGCTGGGACAGGATGCGGAAGGCCCCGGCCCTCGCGGGGCCGGGGGTGCGCCTGCGAAGCTCCACGCGCCACGCCGCGCGGGCGGGGAGGCGGAATGACGCGCGCGCCCAGGGGCGCTTCACCACCACCCGCAGGGCCTGCGGGCGGGGGGCCGAGGGTGCGATGCCGCGTCCGCGGGCGTCGCGCCGGACCTCGACGGATCGCGTGGTGACCGCGCCGGCGCCGGAGGTGGCGCGCACGGTCACCCCGCTCGCACCGATGGGTGCGACATACGACACCGAGAACCGGCCACTGTCTGCGAGCCGCGCCATGCGCCGGCCCACCCTCACCGCGGTGATGCCTGCGGGGCTGGCAGCGGTGCCCGCCACGGTCACGCGACGCCCGTTGGTGGTGGCCCGCGCGGTCAGCGCCGGCGCGGGCGCATCGGCGTCACCGATGTCAGTGGTCCAGGTGTCGGCGCGCGCGGGCGTGCCATCGGCGTATGTGAACGCCGCCAGCCCGCTGCTGCTGCTGACGGCGGGCCCGCTGCTGGGCTGTGCCGGCGCGGCTCCGCCCGGGGCGCGCGAAACCCGGTAGAGCCCGCCCGTGGCGAGCGTGCGCACGTAGGCGTCGTTGCCGTCCACGAACGCCACGCGCGACCCATCCACGGCCATGGCGGGCCGCCCGGTGGTGGCGCCGTCGGATGCCCGCGTGGTGGCGCCCGCGTCCAGGTCGCGCACGTAGGCACGCCCCGGCCCCCCGGTCCCGGCCACCAGCGTGGCGTCGGACCGGAAGACCACCCGCGATCCGTCGCCCGAGAGGGAGGGCAGGGTGGAGTCGCCGTCATCGGCCCCGCCCGCCGCCGGGACGCTTGCCACGCTGACGGTGCGTGAAGCCAGGCGCGCCACGTACACGTCGCCGTGGCCATCGGAGTCGCCCGGCGCCAGCACCGATGCCCGGTGGTCGCCCTCGAAGGCCACCGATCGACCATCCGCGCTGATTGACGGGCGCCCCACGGCGGTGGGTGATTGCGTGCCCGAGGCGCTGCGGCTGGCCAGCGTGAGCGTGCGCGCCCGCAGGTCGGCCACGTACACGTCCGGCACGCCGTTGGTGTCGGCCGGCACGAGCGGGGCCGCGCCCGAGGTGAAGGCCACGCGCATGCCGTCGGCGCTGATGGAGGGCTGGCCGGTTACCCCGCCCGCGGGCTGGGCGCCGCGGGAATCGCGCGACACGATGGTGATGCGCCCCGTCACGGTGTCCTTGCGGAACACGTCCATGGACGGGCCATTGGCGTCGGGCACCACCAGGTTGGTGGCGGTGGAGGCGAACACCACGTAGCGGCCGTTCAGCGACGCGCCGGACGGCGGGGCAGCGGAGTCGTCGTCCACCCGCAGGTTGGCCGGCTGTCCCGACGCGCTGGACGACGCCAGCACCGCGCCCCCGGCGCGCAGGTCGCGCACGAACAGTTGCGACACGCCCCCCGTGGAGCGCCCCGTGAGCGGTGCGCTGGATGCGATGACCAGGTACCGGCCATCGGGAGAGAACGCGGAGCCCGTCACTGCGGACCCCGCCGCGCCCCCGCCCGGCAGGTAGCCCTGGCGCGTGACGTCGCCCGTGGCCCCGATGGCGGCGATGGGCACCATGGCCAGGGCGCCCAGCGCGAGGCCGGTGGTGGAGCGGCGCGGCATGGGGGGTGAGGCTAGCCACGGGCGCGGCGCACGCCCGCGGCGATGTGCCAGCGGCACATGCTGCGGACACGACGCCGGGCCAGCGGCTTAGATGCCCGCGTGCGCCGACGCCGGACACTGCTCGCAACCGTCGCCCTGTCGCTCGCCGCGGCGGGCACCGCCGCCGCGCTGCCGGTGGTGGCGATCGACCCCGGGCACGGGGGAGGCGACTCGGGCGCCGTGGGCGTGCTGGCCCCGGGCACGATCACCGGCCTCGAGCCCCGGTTCAACCAGCAGCTGCAGCCCATCCTGCTGGAGAAGGACGTCAACCTCGACGTGGCCAACCGGCTCAATGCCTGGCTGGTGGCGCGTGGCTTCCCCACCCTCATGACCCGCACCGCCGACAACGCCGGTGGCGACGTGCCGTACACCGGCGTGAGCGCGGACCTCAAGGCGCGCACCGACCTGGCCAACGGGCGCCTGGCCGAGGTGTTCGTGTCTATCCACCAGAACTCGGCCAGATCGCCGCTGGCAACGGGCACCGAGACGTACGTGAAGGTGGGCGCGCCCGAGCCCGCCCAAGTGCTGGCGTCGGGCATCCAACGCACGCTGGTGGCATGCCTGGGCCTTCGGGATCGGGGCGTGAAGGAGCGCTCGTTCTACGTGCTCAGGAACACGGCCATGCCCGCCGTGCTGGTGGAGGGCGGGTTCCTGTCCAGCGCCACCGACGTGGCGCTGCTGGCCCAGCCCGACTTCCGCCAGAACATGGCCGAGGCCATCGGCGCGGGCGTGTTCCAGTACGCGGGCCTGGGTGACCCCGGCCCCATCTGCGCAGGGGGCAGCGTGCCCCCGCCGCCCAAGCCCAAGGCCATCGCCCTCGCCAGGGCGGGCAAGGCGCTTACCCAGCGCGCCGGCATCAACCCGCGCCGCGGCGACCTGTGGGTCGCAACGGTGCGGGATGAGGCAGGACGCACCATGGCCAGCGTGCCCGTGCGCGCCCGCCTGCCCAACGGCAAGGGCGTGGCGGCGTCGAGTCGCCCCGATGGCAAGGTGCTGCTCGCGGTGCCGCGCCGCAAGGGCAAGCTGGTGGTCGCGGTGGCCATGCCCGGCGTCAAGGTGGCCGCGCGCGCCACCGTGCCGGCGCGCACCCGCTAGGCCGGGTCGTCCCCCAGGGCCGTCCAGGCCCGGTTGAGCTCGTCCACCGTGCCGTCGGGCAGGCGGTCGATGAAGAGCCGCCGCACGCCCTCCAGGTGCGTGGGCCGTGCCTCACGAAACCTCTTCCGGCCCGCTGGCGTGAGGCATGCCAGCGAACTGCGCCGGTCGTCCGGGCACTGGGCGCGCTCCACCAGGCCCATGGCGGCCAGGCGATCCACCAGGCGTGAGAGGCCCGACAGCGACAGCAGCGCGCCGTGCGCCAGGTCGCTCAGCCTCAGTGACCCGCTGTCGGATCGCGCCAGCAGCAGCAGCACCTCGTACTGGGTGAGCGACAGGTCATGCGCCGCCTGCATCTCCACGTCGAGCTCGCGCACCACCGCCGCATGGGTGCGCAGGAAGCCGAACCACGCGTCCATCGAAGCGTCGTCGAGCGGGGGGAGCTCGCGGGTACTCACATGTGCCACCCGTAAAGCGTAAGCACGGGAACCGCGATGATGGGCCGAGTACGGGCGTGGCGGGTGCGTCGGGGGTGGTTCGTAGGATCCGGTTCGATGGGAGACGCCGACGAGACCACCCCGACGCCGATCCCGTCCACGCTGCCCACGCCGGGGTCGGAAGGAGCCCGTACTGCCGGCGACCGCGTGCGCGACCTCATCCAGCGCGAGGGGCGGTCCGTCACGCCGGGCGAGGTGGCGGTGGAGGCCCTGGGCATCGCCGGTTGCCCGGATCCCGTGGCGCACCGGCTGGCCGGCGACATCGTGGCCGGGGATGCCCGGCTGGCCTGGGACGGCGACTGCGTGGCCGACGCCGGCGGGGCCCGCGACCTGGCGCCCCTCGGCGCCACGGCCTTCTGCGTGGTGGACCTGGAGACCACGGGTGGTGCCCCGGGATCGTCCGGCATCACCGAGATCGGCGCTGTGCGGGTGGAGGGGCTGCGCGTGACCGAGCGCTTCTCCACCATGGTGGACCCGGGCATGCCCATCCCCCCGCACATCACCACCATCACCGGCATCGACGACTCCATGGTGCGGGGCCAGCCGCTCATCGACACCGCCCTCCCCGCGTTCATCGAGTTCGCGCGCGAGGACGTGCTGGTGGCCCACAACGCGCCCTTCGACCTGCGGTTCCTCAACTACGAGCGCCTGCGCCTGCGGGACGGCTACTTCACCCAGCCCTGGCTCGACACCCTCGTGCTGTCGCGCCGCCTGCTGAACGGGGTGGTGCCCCGGCACGACCTTCGCACCCTCGCGCGCTGGACGGGCGCCGCGGTCCGGCCCACGCACCGGGCGCTGGCCGACGCCGAGGCCACCGCGCACGTGCTGGTGGCGCTCATCCACCGCCTGGCGCACGGCGCCGCCACCACGCTGGACCACGCCATGGCCATCGGCCAGCCCGGCGCGCGTCCGCGGTCCGCCGGTGGCGAGGGGGCGGCCGCAGCCGCATGACCCGGCGGGACCGGCGTGCGAGACTCGGCCCGTGACCCTCGCACCCGACGCCCGCGCCGTTCGCCGGCTCATCCGGTGGTTCGACCGGGAGGGCCCTGACCTCCCGTGGCGCCGCACGCGCGATCGCTGGGCCATCCTGGTATCCGAGGTAATGCTGCAGGCCACCCCCGTGCAGCGCGTGCTTCCCTACTACGAGGACTGGATGGCGCGCTGGCCCCGGGCCTCCGACCTTGCCGGGGCGCGGCTGGGCGACGTGCTGGCGGCGTGGCAGGGGCTGGGCTACCCGCGTCGCGCCCGCAACCTGCACGCGGCGGCCATGGTGGTGGCGGACCGGGGCTGGCCGCATCCGGACCGCTACGAGGACCTGCCCGGCGTGGGGCGGTACACCGCGGATGCCCTTCGGTGCTTCGCCGACGAACTGCCCGTGCTGCCCGAGGATGTGAACGTGCGCCGCGTGGTGGCGCGCCGGTTCCCCGATGGGTGGCCCGGTGCCCCCCGCGGGCGTGCCTGGCATGCCGGCCAGGCGATGATGGACCTCGGGCGCGAGTACTGCCGGGCACGGGCCCCGCTCTGCGACGCGGGGTGCCCCCTGCGCGCGGGGTGCCCCGCCGCCGACGCCGGGGTGGTGGACCAGGTGACCCCGCGCACGCGACGCCAGGCCCGCTACGAGGGGTCGATGCGCCAGCGCCGCGGGTTCCTGCTGCGCGCCCTGGCCGACGACGGCCGCGTGCGTGCGTCCCGCGACCTGGAGGCCGCCGAGAGCCTGGTGGCCGAGGGACTGGCCGACCGGCGCGGATCGATGCTGGTACCGGCGGGGTCGGGCCGATGACGCGGCGCGGAGCGCCCACCATCGTGGTGGCGGCGGTCATCCGGCAGGGCCCGTGGATCCTCATCACCCAGCGCGCGGAGGGTTCGGGCCACGCCGGTCGCTGGGAGTTCCCCGGGGGCAAGCGCGAGGCGGGGGAGCGCGACGTGCAGGCGCTGCGCCGGGAACTGCGGGAGGAGCTGGGAATCGAGGTGGAGGCCCCGCGCATGATCTGGCGCGAGGATGCCGGCCCCCTCAGGTTGCGCTTCTACGAGTGCCGCTATCCAGCGCTGCAGCGCCCGCGGGCGCTGGTGAGCCCGCAGTTCCGGTGGGTGCGCACCGAGGACCTGCCGTCGTACGACTTCCCGCCTGCTGACGATCGACTCGTGGCGGCACTGGCAACCGACCGCATCGGGCGCCGCAGGCGCCGCGCGCGCCGGCGACGCCGCGGTGGCCGGGTACCATCCCGGCCGTAAAGGGAGGTTCGTATGGCCAAGGCCAAGCGGGAGCGCCGGAGCAGCTTCCGGACCATGCAGAGCGGTGACGACGTGCTGTCCAAGCTCGACGCCATCGAGGCGCTCGAGGCGGCAGAGGAGCGCGCGCGCGCCGAGGCGCACCCCGACGAGGCATCGGCCGGCGGCGACGCCGTCGAGGAGCACCGCGAGGGCTAGTCGTCCCCCGGGGGTCCGATCCCCCTTCCGCCCACCGGGCACGGGTCTAGGCTCGGACCGGTGACCACCGTCCACGCACGCACGCCGCATGCGCCGCCTCCGGGCCTGCTCCGCAGGCTGTGGGCGCATGCGCTGGTGGTGCTGGAGCGTCCCCGGTACTTCATCCCCTTCCTGGTGGTGTTCACGTCGCTCGGCCTCTGGCTGGACTCGCTGGGCGGGCTGGGCTGGCAGTTGGTGCTCTCCGCCATCGCGTGGGCCGTGCTCATCGCGGCGTGCGTGCCGCTGGGGCCGCTCGACCGCGCCCGGGTGTTCGTGGTGGTGGTGGTGGCCACCACCGCGGAGGTCATCTTCTCCACCATCCTGGGCGTGTACGACTACCGGCTGGGCAACCTCCCGCTGTTCGTGCCCGCCGGGCACGGGCTGGTCTACCTGGCCGGCTACCGCTTCTCACAGAGCCGCCTTGCCCGCGTGCACCCGCGCATCATCGTGGGCGTGGCCATCGCGGGCGCGCTCTTCTGGGGGATCCTCGGCCTCACCAACGCGCTGGGCCGCGTGGACGTGGCGGGCGCCATCGCGGTGGCCTTCCTGGTGGTGTTCCTGGTCATCGGTCGCGCCCCCACGCTCTACGCAGGCGTGTTCTTCTTCGTCGCGTTCCTCGAGATCTGGGGCACGTGGGTATCCACCTGGTACTGGGAGCCCACAGTGCCGTTCCTCGGGATCGGCAACGGCAACCCGCCCAGCGGCGCCGCCGCGGGATACGTGCTGTTCGACATCGCGGCCCTCGCGCTGGCGCCTGCCGCGCTGGCCGCGTGGAGGGCCATCGAGGGGCGCGTGCGCGGCCTGCGCCGGTCATCGTGAGCACTGGCGACAACCCCACGGGGTTCCGCCCCGCCGACCACCCGCTGTTCTCGGGCGACGTGGACGTGCCACCGGCGCCCGAGGCGTCGTCCGCCGTGCTGGCCGCCCTCCTGGGCAGGGCCATGCGGGTTGCGGACGAGGGGTCCGCGTCGCTGGCCGTGGTGGACCTCGCGGTGCACGCATGGATGGAGGGGCACCTGTCCGGCGAGGACCACTGCGACGGATGCGACGGGCGCTGCGGGTTCGACCGCGGGGCGGGCCGCCCGCAGGCCATCGCGACGGCCACGGGGTCGGCCGGCGCGGGCGCCGTGCCGGGGCTCGCGCCCCCGGGCCCGGTGCCGCCGTTCCCCGACCCGGCCGACCCGGTGCTGGTGGCCATCGTGCTGGGTGCGTTGGGGCTGCTGCGCGAGGGGCGCCCGGCGGAGCGCGTGCTGCCCATGGTGGCCGCGCGCGGCTGGGCCGAGGGCCACATCGAGGGCGAGGACCGTTGCCCGGGGTGCCAGTGGCGAGGTGGGCTGCAGGTGGGTGAGGACCGTGAGCCGCATGCCCGCGATGGCGCGGCAGGCGACGGGTAGGTTGGCCACATGCGCGTAGGGGTGGTCGGAGCCGGGCTGATGGGGGCGGGGATGATCCGCAACGTCGCCGCGGGCGGGCACGACGTGCTGGTGTTCGCGCGCACCGCGCACCGGGCCGAGGGCCTGCCCGCCACGCCGGTGGCCGACGTGGCGCAGGCCGCCGATGGCGCCGACCTGCTGCTGCTGTCGGTCACCGACTCCGAGGACGTGATCGCCGTGGTGGAGGCCGCCATGTCGGTGCCGTCCCCTCCGCCCCTCGTGGTGGACACGTCCACCATCGCCCCCGCGGCCGCGCGCGACGCGGCGGCCATCGCGGGGGCTGCGGGGTGCCGGTACATGGACTGCCCGGTGAGCGGCGGTCCCACGGGGGCCGCGGCCGGCACGCTCGCCGTGATGTGCGGCGGGCCGGAGGATGCGCTGGCCGCCGCCGCGCCGGTGCTGGACCTCATCGGCGACCCGGCCAAGCGCGTGCACTGCGGCCCGGTGGGATCGGGCCTCGTGGCCAAGCTGGTGAACAACCTGCTGGTGGCCGTCATCTCGGCGGGTACCGCCGAGGCCTTCGGCATGGGGCAGCGCGCGGGCGTGCCGCCGGAGGTGCTGGCGCGGGTGGTCATGGCCTCGTCCGGTGACTCCTGGCAGCTGCGCAATCTGTTCCCGCGCGTGCTCGAGGGCGATCACCAGCCCGGCTTCCGCGCGCGCGACCTGCGCAAGGACCTGGGGCACGCGCGCGGCCTGGCCGGCACCCCGCTGGCCGTGGGCGATGCGGCCAGCGCACTGTTCGACCAGGTGGAGGGCCACCTGGACTACGGCGCGGTGGCGCGCCTTCTCATGGACCTTCCCGACCCCGAGGGGGACTGATGATCACCCTGTTCCAGATCACCGGATCGTCGTCGTTCGCCGCCCGCGCGGCGCTGGAGTGCGCAGGCGCCGAGTACGAGGTGGTGGACGTGCACCCGCGTCGCCGTGACGAGGCCCCGGGCTTCGCCGACGCCAACCCCCTGAAGCGCGTGCCCGCGCTCCGCGACGGCGACGTGCGCCTGGCCGAGACCGGGGCCATCATGCTGTGGATCGGCGACCGGTTCCCCGATGCCGGCCTGGCGCCCGCGGTGGGCACGCCCGCCCGCGCCGACCACTACCGCTGGGTCATGTGGTGCGCCAACACCCTGCACGTGGGGTGGTGGCCCATCATGGCCGGCTTCTACTTCACCAACAACGAGTCGGCGCAGCAGTCGCTGGAGCAGCGCGGGCGCGAGAACATGGCCGGCCACGGCCGCCACCTGGAGGCCTGGCTGGCCGATCACGAGTGGCTGGCAGGCGACCTCCCCGGCGTGTCGGACATCTATGCCTACATGCTGGTGGGCTGGGCCAACTACTACGACGACATCACCCTGGGCGGGCCGGCCGTGGCTGCGCACTACGACCGCGTGGGTGCGCTGCCCGGCGTCGTGCGCGCCCGGGAGCTGGACGACCTGGACGAGCGCCTCATGCGCTTCCACCCCGACCTGCGGGGCGGCAAGCCGCTCGACTGACCGGGCTCAGTCCGCCGGGCGCTCGTCCGGGGTCGCGGCCGTGTCGGGGTCCTCGCGGAAGGCCGCCGGCGTGAGCCGCGCCAGCCACCCGGGCAGGGGCCCGCGCAGTGGCTCGGGGCGGAATTGGCGGTCGAGCATCCACAGGCCCGACGCCGTGATGGCCGCGCCCGACATGGCCACCGCCACGTCGATGGCGCCCAGCGTGGTGAGCTCGAAGAACTCGCGCAGCGGAGCGATGAGGATGAACATCACGTAGAGCCCGGCCATGGCCAGGCACATGAAGATGACCCAGGCGCTGCGCTTGACGCCCGACACCTCGAGGATGAGAACCAGCCACAGGCCGATGGCCATGAGCGCGGTCACCGCCACCGTGCGCGACACCGCCACGTCGCTCTGCACCACGTTCAGCGAGAAGAGGTAGCTCGACACCACGCCCAGTCCGGCGGCCACGCCGGCGGGAAGAGCGAACCGGAACGTGGACCCCAGGTAGTCGCGGGCCTTCCAGGCGCCGGTGCTGGGCGCGAGCGCCAGGAAGAACGCGGGAATGCCCACGGTGAGGAACGACAGCAGGGTGAGGTGCCGTGGCAGGAAGGGGTACGTGGTGGGCACCAGTCCGATGGTGAGCACCAGGAACGCCGCCAGGAACGATTTCGACACGAACAGCTTGCCCACGCGCTGCAGGTTGCGCAGCACCTGGCGACCCTCCACGATCATGGGCGCCAGCGACGCGAACCCGCCGCGCACCATCACGATGTCGGCCACTGCCCGCGCCATCTGGCTGGCCTCGCCGGGCGCGATGGCCACCCGCGACTTCTTGAGCGCCGGCACGTCGTTCACGCCGTCGCCGATCATCGCCACGTTGTACCCCTCGGCTGCCAGCGCCCCCACGATGCGCTCCTTGTCGTCGGGGGTTGCCCGCCCCACGATGCCCGCTCCGGTGACCACGCGCGCCAGCGCCACCGGATCGGCGGGCAGCTCCGACGCCAGGATGGGCGAGCTGGAGTGGATCCCGCAGTCGGCCGCGATGGCGCCCACCGTGGCCGGGGAGTCGCCCGACACCACGTGCACCGGGATTCCCTCGCGCCCCAGGAACTCGATGGCGCCGCGCACGTCGGGCTGCAGGGTCTCCGCCATCGCCACCAGGCCGATGGCGCGCACCGACGACGGGGGCGGGTCGTCCGGGCCGTGCTCGCCCAGCGGCCCGGTGCCCTCCGCCAGCACCAGCACGCGTCGCCCGTGCGCCGACTCCCGGTGCACGGCGTCGGCCAGCGGGCCGGGGTTGATGACCCCCGGGGCGCCCAGCGCCAGCAGGCGGTCGCCCACGCGCACCCCGGCCCACCTGCGGCGCGACGTGAAGGGCACGGCCTCGTCGGCCTGCACCGGTGCGTGGGGCAGGTCGCGGGCGATGGCGTCGAGGGTCTCGTCGTGGTCACGCCAGGCGGCGGCGTAGGTGGCCAGCGCGCCATCCAGGTGGTCGCGCTCCACGCCGGGCACCGGCTCGCGCAGCACCATGCGGGCGTCGCCCGTGGTGAGCGTGCCGGTCTTGTCCACCAGCACCATGTCGGCCGACGCCAGGGCCTCGATGGCCGACAGCTGCTGCGCCAGCGCGCCGCGCCGCGACATGCGGATGGTGCTCACCGCGTAGGTGATGCTGGCCAGCAGGATGAGGCCCTCGGGGATGAGCGTGACCATGGCCGCGGTGGCCGTGGACACGGCCTCCTCCAGGTCGGGGCTGGTGCGCCACAGCGCCAGCGCCAGCACCGCGCCCAGCGGGATCATGATGGACACCATTGCGATGAGCAGGCGGTTCATGCCGCGTTGCAGGGGGGAGAGCGGGTGGCGGAACGAGCGCGCGATGTTGGACACGTGGCCCGCGTAGCTGTCGTCTCCCACGGCCTCCGCCACGTAGGCGCCCGACCCCTCGGCGCAGAACGCGCCGGCCCGCACCTGGTCGCCGGCATCCCGGATGACGGGACGCGACTCGCCCGTGAGCACGGCCTCGTCCAGCGCCAGCGCCTCGGCGGTGCGCAGGGTGCCGTCGGCCACCACCTGGTCGCCCGGGCCCAGCAGCACCAGATCGCCGGGCACCACGTCGTCCACGCCCATGTTGCGCTCGGTGCCGTCGCGCACC
>JADHKZ010000019.1 GCA_016780995.1 Thermoleophilia bacterium
CGGCGTGGGCAGGGGCGCGCGCCTTCTGGCCAGCTGCGTCCATGCTGATGACGACGCGCCTGACCCCGAGGCCCTCGCCACCGCCATGGGCGGTTTGGCGGCCGACTGGAATCCGGGCTTTCCCTGGCGACGGTCGGCGCGATTGGCCGAGGTGGTGGTGCACGACCATGCCCAGTTCGCCGTGCCCCCCGGCGCGCGCGACGCCCTTCCCGATGCCGCCACGGCCTTGGAGAACGTGTTTCTCGCCGGCGATTTCACCATGCACCCATCGCTCGAGGGGGCAGTGACGAGCGGTGAGCGCGCTGCAGAGGTGGCGCGGGCGGCACTGGCCCGTCACGGGTCACGGGGGGACTGACACGGTGTCAGGGGACTCGGCGAGGTGGGATGCGGGACGGGGGGCGGCGCGCGCCAGGCTGCCCGCCCTCGAGGCCGAGGTCTACCTTAACACCGGTGGCGCCGGGCCATTGCCCGACGTGGCCGCCCGGGCCATGGAGGAGACGGTTCGGTCCCAGCTGGGGCGTGGACGCATGAGCGCGGCCACCGTGGACCTTGCGCGCACGCGCGAGGCCGCGCTTCGGCAGGCCGTGGGCGGCGTGATGGGGAGGCCGTCGTCCGAGGTGGCGATCACCCAGAGCTCGACGCATGCGATGAACGTGATCATCTGGGGCGCGGGCCTCAAGCGCGGGGACAACGTGGTGACCACGGGAATGGAGCATCCGGGGTTGGTGGTGCCCCTGGCGATCGCCTGTGCCCGGGCGGGCGCCCGGCTGCGCGTGGTGGACGTGGGCGCGGGGGACATGCCCCTGGAGGAGGCGGTGGCGCGCACGTGCACCGCCCGCACGCGGCTGGTGGCCCTGTCGCATGTGTCGTGGATGACCGGGGCGGTGCTGGACGTGGCCGGGGCGGCGCGCGCGGCGCGCGCGGTGGGCGCGCTGGTGCTCGTGGATGGGGCGCAGGGCGCCGGGGCCTGTGCCATTGACCCCATCGGGTGGGACATCGACGCATACGCGATGCCGGCGCAGAAGTGGCTCCTGGGGCCCGAGGGGCTGGGTGCCCTGTGGATACGCGAGGAGGCAATGGAGCGCGTGGCACTGACCGTCTCGGGATACGAGACGGGCGAGGAGCACGGCTGGCACGGTGACCTCGCGGTGCATCCCGATGCCCGACGCTACGAGGTATCGACGTTCCCGGAGATCCTGCTGGCGGGCTGGACGGCCTCGATCGAGTGGTTGCAGGGGCTTGGCTGGCAGAGGGTGCATGAGGGCACGGCCCGGGCGGCCGCGGCGTGCCGCGAGGCCCTGGGGCAGTTGCCCGGAGTGCGCCTGGATCCGCCTGCCCGGTCGGAGTCCGGGCTCGTGGCCTTCTCGGTGCCGGGCCAGCCCGCGGAGCACGTCGCGGCGGGCCTCGCCGCCCGCGGCGTGATCGTGCGCTGGCTGCCTGAGCCCGGCGGGCTTCGGGCATCGTGCGGGTTCTTCACCAACGCAGGGGATATCGAGCGTCTCACGGAGGGCTTGGCCGAACTCACGGCGTGTTAGCGTCCCCGCCCGTGAGCCAGCAGTTCGTGATCCAGGGCGGGCACGCGCTGGCCGGCACCGTTGCCCCCACGGGCAACAAGAACGCCGCCCTGCCGATCCTCGCCGCAACGCTCCTCACCGATGAGGAGGTCATCCTCGAGAACGTCCCGGACATCCTGGACGTCCACGCGATGCTGGCCATCCTCGATGACATCGGGGTGTCGTTGCGGGAGGAGGAGGACGGCGCCCTGGCGTTCCGCGCGGATGCCATCCGCAGCACCGACCTCGACCCGGACCTGTGTCGCCGCATCCGCGCATCGGTGCTGTTCGCGGGCCCCCTGCTGGCGCGCGCCGGCTCGGTGCGCCTGCCGCTGCCCGGCGGTGACTTCATCGGCCGGAGGCGCATCGACACGCACCTGATGGCCTTCCGCGCACTGGGCGCCGACATCGCCATGCCCGATCGGGCCTACCTCATGACCCAGCAGGGGCTGGAGGGGGCGGAGATCTTCCTGGACGAGGCATCGGTCACCGCCACCGAGAACGTCCTGATGGCCGCCGTGCTGGCGTCGGGCCGCACCACCATCCTGAACGCGGCGTGCGAGCCGCACGTGCAGGACCTGGCCAACTTCCTGGTCACCCTGGGCGCGAACATCGAGGGCATCGGCACGAACCGGCTCATCACCGATGGGGTCGAGCGCCTGCACGGCGGCCGCTTCCGCATCGGGCCCGACTACATCGAGATCGCGTCGTTCATCGGGCTGGCGGCCATTACCGGCTCCGACCTCACCATCTCCGAGGCCCGCCCCGACGACATGCGCATGATCCTCCTGGGCTTCGGGCGCCTGGGGATCGGCGTGGAGTGGATCGGCGACTCGGCCCTGCGGGTGCCGCCCGAGCAGTCGCTGGAGGTCATGCAGGACGAGGGCGGGGCCATCCCCAAGATCGACGACGGCCCATGGCCGGCCTTCCCGGCGGACCTCACGTCCATCGCCACGGCCGTGGCCACCCAGGCGCGCGGCGAGGTGATGATCTTCGAGAAGATGTTCGAGAACCGGCTGTTCTTCGTGGACAAGCTGGTGGCCATGGGCGCGCGCATCATCCTGTGCGATCCGCACCGGGCAGTGGTGAGTGGACCCGCGCAGCTCTACGGCGAGCGCGTGGAGAGCCCGGACATCCGTGCGGGCATGGCCATGCTCATCGCGGGCCTGGCCGCCAAGGGCACCACCACCATCGGGAACATCGGCCAGATCGATCGCGGCTACGAGCGAATAGACGAGCGCCTGCGGGCGGTAGGCGCGCGCATCGAGAGGGTGGACGACTAGGCCATGACCGATCCCGTGCCACTCCCGGCCGGGGTTCGCGATGTGCTGCCGGTCGAGGCGGCGGAACTGCGGGCCCTGGGCGACGCCCTGGCCGGCGCCTTCCGGGCGTTCGGCTACCGCGAGGTGATGACGCCGCTCATCGAGATGGCCGACGTGCTGGACCGTGCCCAGGAGGACGGGCTGGGGCGTGCGTACCGGCTGTTCGACGACGACGGCCGCGTGATGGTGCTGCGCCCGGACCTCACCATCCCGATCGCCCGCCTGGTGGCAACCCGAATGGGCGAGCACCCCGACCCGGTGCGGGTGTCGTACAACGCCCGCGCGGTGCGCCCGCCGGCCCACGGCAAGATCGAGGGTGCCGAGCAGCGCCAGGCGGGCATCGAGCTGGTGGGGGCGGAGGGCCCGGACGCCGACGCCGAGGTCATCGCGGCGCTGGCCTCGGGGCTGGCGGCCGCCGGGGTGCCCGACGCGCGCATCGCCATCGGATCGGTAGCCGTGGTGTCCGCGGTGCTCGATGGCGCGGGGGCCGATGCGGACGCCCGCCAGGCCTTGTGGGATGCGCTGCGTGGTCGCAGCGTGGTGGATTGGCGCGCCGCGGCGACGGGCCTCGGGGCGCAGGGTCCCGCGCGGGCCCTGCTCGGGGACCTGCCGTCGCTGCGCGGGGGGCCAGAGGTGATCGACGCCATCGCGGGAGCGTTCCCGAACGCCGCCGCCGCCTGCGGCCGCCTGGCAGAGGTGGTGGACCTGGTGGAGCGGCACGGCGTTCCCGCCCCGATGATCGACATGGGCGTGGTGCGCGACTGGTCGTACTACTCGGGCGTGGTGATCGAGGCCTATGCCGCGGGCGCGATGGCGCCGGTGGCCGTGGGCGGGCGCTACGACGGCCTGGGCGCGCGCTTCGGGCGCTCCCGGCCCGCCGTGGGCGTTGCCGTGGCCCTTGACCTGCTGCACCACGCGGTGGGAAGGGGCGCTGAGCAGCCCGACACGGGCGTGGTGCTCGTTGGAGGGTCCGATGAGCGGGTGGACGCCGCCTCGCTGCTGCGGGCGCTGGGCGTCGCCGTGGTGGGAGTGCCCGCCGCGTACGACGACGCCGACGCGCTCGCCCTGGCCGATGGCCGTCGCTTCGTGGTGCGACCGGACGGAGCCCGATGGAGCGTGCGCGACGTGATCTCCGGCGCCGACCTCGCCCTGGACGACCTGCGGGAGGGTCCGTGGACCTGAGGATCTGCGTTCCCCTCGGCGCGCTCTTCGAAGAGAGCTTGGGCGTCATGGAGGGGGTGGGGCTGCCGGTTGCCCCCCTGCGCGATGCCGGGCGGCGCCTCATCGTGGAGGTGCCCGACGGCCCCACCTACATCACGACCCGCCCCAGCGACGTGCCCACCTACGTGGAGAGCGGCGCCGCCGACATCGGCATCGTGGGGCGTGACGTGCTGCTGGAGCGCCAGCCGGATGTGTACGAGCTCGCCGACCTGGGGTTCGGGGGTTGTCGGATGGCGTGGTGCACGCCCGAGGGGGACGACCCCACCCCGGCGGCCCTGGAGCGGTTCGGGGTGGTGCGGGTGGCCACCAAGTACGTCAACTGCGCGGAACGGTTCTTCGCGTCCACGGGGCGTGCGGCCGAGATCGTGAAGGTGAATGGCTCCGTGGAGCTGGCTCCCCTGGTGGGGCTGGCCGACGGCATCGTGGACCTCGTGGCCACCGGGCGCACGCTCCGGGAGAACGGCCTGGTGGAGCGCGACCCCATCTTCGAGTCCACGGCGCGCCTCATCGCAAACAGGGTCAGCCACAAGATGCGGGCCGCGGAGCTGGACGAACTGGTGCGCGCGCTGGGCGGGGGCGCGGCGTGACGGGCATCCGGCGCATGGCGCTGCAGCCGGGGGGCGCCCCGTCGGTGGCGTCGTCGTTGCGTCCGTCCACGGGTGAGGGCCCGGCCGCGTCGGTGGCCGCCACCCTGGCCGACGTGCGCGCGCGGGGGGATGCCGCGGTGGTGGACGCCATCCGCGAGTTCGACGCCCCCGGTTTCGACCGCCCCACCGCCCTCGTGGACCCGGAGGCCCTCGCCGCTGCGGCAGCTGCGCTGGATCCGCGCCTGCGCGAGGCGATCCGGTTCGCGGCCGACCAGGTGCGCGCCGTGGCGCAGGCCGGCATGCCCCGTCCGTCACGCGCCGAGCTGCCGGCGGGGCAGGTGGTGGACGTGAGAGTAATCCCCGTGGCCGCGGCCGGCGTGTACGCCCCCGGTGGGCGCGCGGCGTATCCCTCGAGCCTCATCATGGGCGTGGTGCCCGCGCAGGTGGCCGGCGTGGAGCGCATCGTGGTGGCCAGCCCGCCGGGCGAGGACGGGCTGCCGCACCCCGTGGTGATGGCCGCCGCGTCGCTGCTGGGCGTGGATGAGGTGATTGGTGCGGGCGGGGCCGCCGCCATCGGCGCGATGGCCTACGGCACGCAGAGCATCGCGCCGGTGGACGTGATCACCGGCCCCGGGAACCCGTGGGTACAGGAGGCCAAGCGGCAGGTGTTCGGCCTGGTGGGGATCGACTCCGTGGCTGGCCCCAGCGAGCTCGTGGTGCTGGCGGATGCCTCCGCCGACCCGGCAGCCATCGCCGCCGACCTGCTGGCGCAGGCCGAGCATGGGCCCGATTCGCCCAGCGTGCTGGCCGCGTGGGATACGAGCGTGGCGGACGCCGTGGAGGGCGCGCTGGCCGCCGCGAACGGACCCGTTGGTACCATCACGATCGTCGACTGCCCATCGCAGGAGGACGCCATCGTCCTTGCCGAGGCCTTCGCGCCGGAGCACCTGCAGCTCTCCATCGAGGGGGCCGGGGAGATCGCACCCCGTATCCGTCGTGCAGGGTGCGTGTTCCTGGGGCCGCTCGGCGCGACCGCGTTCGGCGACTACGTCGCCGGCTCCAACCACATCCTGCCCACCGGGGGCGCTGCGCGTCACGCGTCCGCCGTCGGGCCCGCCACCTACATGCGCCGCATGGCGCTCGTCGACATCCCGCAGGGCGCAGTTGATGCCCTCACCCCGCATCTGGCGGCGCTCGCCGATGCGGAGGGGTTCCCCGAGCACCGGCGCTCAGCCGAGATCAGGTCATCGCAATGAGCAGAACAGCAAGCATCCGTCGCACCACCGGCGAGACCGACGTGGAGGTGCGGGTCGACCTCGACGGCACCGGCGTGGCCGAGGCCGTCACCGGCATCGGGTTCTTCGACCACATGCTGGTGCTCCTCGCACGGCACTCGCTGGTGGACATCTCCGTGACCGCATCGGGAGACCTGGAGACCGGGAGCCACCACACCGTGGAGGACACGGGCATCACGCTTGGCCAGGCGCTGGATACCGCCCTGGGCGACCGCAGCGGCATCGAGCGCTACGGCAGCGCGCTCGTGCCCATGGACGAGGTGCTGGTGCAGGTGGCAATGGACCTCTCGGGGCGTCCGTTCCTGGCGTTCGACGCGCCCCTGCCACCGATGGTGCTTGGTGGGTTCGAGACCGACCTGGTGGCCGAGTTCATGCGCGGGTTGTCAAACGCGGCCCGCATGACCCTGCACGTGGACGTCCTGAAGGGCGGCGGTCCGCACCACGTGATCGAGGGCTGCTTCAAGGGCGTGGCACGTGCGCTTCGCGGCGCCGTGGCCATCAACCCGCGCGTGAGCGGGGTGCCCTCCAGCAAGGGCACGCTGTGACCGAGGCGGGCGCCGGGCCGGTGGTGGCCCTGCTGGATTACGAGATGAGCAACCTGCGGAGCGCCGGGAAGGCCCTCGAGCGCCTGGGCGCCCGCGTGCGCGTGGCGGCCCGCCCCGACGAGACCCGGGGTGCGGACGCCATCGTGCTCCCCGGTGTGGGCCGCTTCGGCGCGGCCATGGAGCGCCTTGCCGCGCATGGATTCGTGGACATGCTCCGCGGCGCCGCCGACGGGGGCACGCCCGTGCTGGGCATCTGCCTGGGCCTGCAACTGCTGTTCGACGAGAGCGAGGAGAGCCCCGGCGTGCCCGGTCTCGGCCTCGTGCCCGGCCGGGTGGAGCGCCTTCGCACCTCGCTCAAGGTGCCGCACATCGGGTGGAGCGAGGTGGACTGGCGCGAGGGCTCGGTGCTTGCGCCCGCCGCCGGGGGGCCGGCCGAGCGCACCTACTACTTCGTCCACTCATACGCATGCGTGCCGGGCGACCCCGACGACGTGCGGGGCATGGCCACCCACGGGTCCGCGTTCGTGGCGGCCGCCGGAAGGGGCTCCGTGGAGGGCGTGCAGTTCCACCCGGAGAAGTCCAGCGGTGCCGGGCTTGCCCTGCTGGGCCGGTGGCTGGATGCCGTGCGCCACCCGCCGGTGGTGCCCGCGTGATCGAGCTCTACCCGGCGATCGACCTGCGCGAAGGCGCCGCCGTGCGCCTGGTGCAGGGCGACTTCGAACGCTCGACCGTGTTCAACGAGGACCCGGTGGCGCAGGCCCAGGCATTCGCGCGCGAGGGAGCCACCAACCTGCACGTGGTCGACCTGGACGGCGCGCTGGAGGGCACCCCGGTGCACGCCCCGGTCATCGCGCAGCTTGCGGCCGCCTTCCCGGGCACCGTGCAACTGGGCGGTGGGCTGCGCGACCGTCCGGCCGTGGAGACGGCCATCGCCACGGGGGTGGACCGCGTGGTGGTGGGGACGGCGGTCATCGAGGACGAGGAGTTCCTGCGTTGGGCCACCGGGCGGTTGGGCGATCGGCTGGTGGTGGCGCTCGACGCCCGCGACGGCAGGGTGGCCACGCATGGGTGGACCCAGGTGTCGGACCGCACGGCGATTGACGTTGCCACCGAGCTGGTGCGCACCGGGGTTCGCCACCTGCTCTACACCGACATCGGCCGTGATGGCACCCTTGGCGGGCCCAACCTGGAGGCGCTGCGCAAGCTGTCGAACGCCGCGCCGCCGCTCACCATCCTGGCCTCCGGGGGCATCTCGTCGCTTGACGACCTCACGGCGCTGGCCCGGCTTGGCGTGCCCAACATCCGCGGGGTGATCGTGGGCCGTGCGCTGTACGAGGGCCGGTTCACCGTGGCCGACGCCATCGCCACCCTGGCCACGGCCTCGGCATGATCCGCGTCATCCCCTGCCTCGACGTGGATCGCGGGCGCGTGGTGAAGGGGGTCAACTTCGTGGACATCCGGGACGCCGGCGATCCGGTGGAGCTGGCCGCGCGGTACGACGCGGAGGGCGCCGACGAGCTGGTGTTCCTGGACATCACGGCCACGCACGAGGAGCGCGACACCATCGTCCACCTGGTGGAGCGCACGGCCGAGAAGGTGTTCATCCCCTTCACCATCGGCGGGGGGCTGCGCACCGAGGACGACATCCGCGCGGTGCTGGCCGCGGGCGCCGACAAGGTGTCGCTCAACTCGGCCGCCGTACGCGACCCCGACCTCGTGGAGCGCGCCGCCATGCGGTTCGGCGACCAGTGCATCGTGGTTGCCATCGACGCCAAGCGCCGGGCCGACGGCTCGGGGTGGGAGGTGTACCTGGCCGGCGGACGGCAGGAGACCGGTATCGAGGCCGTTGCCTGGGCCGCGGAGGCCGCGCGGCGTGGCGCGGGCGAGCTGCTGGTCACCAGCATGGACCGCGACGGCACCCAGGCGGGCTTCGACACCGATCTCCTGTCCGCCATCGCGGCCGCCGCGCCCGTGCCGGTGATCGCGTCCGGTGGCGCGGGGACACTTGAGCACTTCGCCCAGGCGGTCACCCGCGGGCATGCCGACGCAGTGCTGGCCGCGTCGGTGTTCCACGATGGCGTGTACAGCGTGGGCGAGGTGAAGGCCGCGATGGCACGCGACGGCGTGCCGGTGAGGAGGTAGCCATGCCCCGGAGGGCCATACGCACCGACAATGCCCCTGCACCCGTGGCCGGTGCGCCGTACAACCAAGCCATCGGCGCATCGGGCGGGGAGACCGTGTGGGTGTCCGGCCAGGTGCCCCTCACGCCCGCGGGTGAGCTCGCCGCCGACGACGTGGCGGGCCAGACCAGGCAGTGCCTGGCCAACATCGCCGCGATCATCCGGGCCGCGGGTGGCAGCATGGACGACGTGGTGAAGACGACCGTCTACATGACCGACCTCGGTGCGTTCGCCGAGATGAACGCCGTCTACGGTGAGGCATTCGGGGCGATTCCGCCCGCCCGGGCGACCATCGGGGTGGCCGCGCTTCCCGCCGGGGCGGCCGTGGAGATCGAGGCGGTGGCGGTGCTGGGCGCCGCCGGGTGAGGCCCTATTCGGTGAAGTACCTGCGCTCGATCAGCACCTCGACCGCCATCCGGTCGAGGTAGACGGGGCTCTCGGAGATGGGCCGCTCGGCATTCTCGGGATCCACCGCCCATCGCCGGACGTCCGCCCGGATGCGGTCCGATGCCGCGTGCAGCTCATCGAGGGAGCAGCCCTCCCAGCGGGCGATGGCCTGGGCCAGGCCGTCCAGGGCCACGGGGGCCGAGGCGGCAAGGTTGGAGGCGACGTGATCTCCCATGGCCCTGATGCTAGCGCCGTGGCGGCGGCCGTCGCGCGTGATCCCGTGCTGTCCCGTGTCCGCTGGCCGGATGACGCGCCCCGTACCTGCCTGGTGGGAGGCGCGGTGCGTGACGCCATCCTCGGCGTGCCGCATGGCCCCGACCTCGACCTGGTGGTGGAGGGCGACGCCATCGCGCTGGCACGGGCGCTGGGGCGCGCGCTGGGCGGGCGCGTGCTGGCCCATGAGCGGTTCGGCACGGCGCGTGTGGAGTTCGCCCACGGCCGCCACATGGACATGGTCACCGCGCGCCGGGAGACCTACTCCCGCCCCGGCGCGCTACCGGACGTCACGCCCGGGACTCTCGACGACGACCTGGGCCGACGGGACTTCACGGTGAACGCCATCGCCTTCGTGCTGCACGGCGACGGCATCGGTGGAATCCTGGATCCCCACGACGGGTCCGCGGACATCCGCGCGGAGCGCATTCGCCTCATTCGCGACGGCGCGTTCCAGGAGGACCCGAGCAGGCTCGTGCGGGCGCTGCGCTATGCCGCGCGCCTGGGCTTCCGCATGGACGGCGCCACCGAGGAGCAGGCACGGGCCGTGGCGTCGTCGGTGGACCTGGGCGCCAGCCGCGTGGCCGACGAGGCCGCGCGCATGCTCGACGAGGATGCCGCCCCGTTGGCGCTTGCCATGGGGGAGGCGCTCGGCCTGGCATGGCCGGACCCCGACGACCGGCGCGAGGACCGCCTGCAGGCGCTGCCCGCGGCACTCGCGCGTCCGGCTGCACCGGCACCGCCGGCATGGGCACTGCGCCTTGGGCTGGGCGTGCGGCCGGACGCCGTCCCCGCCTCGGCCATGCCGCAGTGGGCGCGTGCGGTGGCGGCCGAGGTGCGCGCGGGACTTGAGCTGGCGGCGCAGGTGTCGTCGGCGTCGCGCCCCTCGCAGGTGGACGCCCTCCTGCACGGCAGGCCCGCAGCCATGCAGGTAGGGGCGCTGGTGGGCGGGGCGGAGGTGGTTGCCACGTGGTGGGCGCAGTGGCGGGACACCACGCCGCTGGTGCGCGGATCCGATCTGGTGGCGGCCGGGGTGCCGGCCGGCCCGGCCATCGGGCGCGCGCTGCGGGTGGTGCGGGCCGCGGTGCTGGACGGCGCGGCGGGCGACCGCGACGCGCAGTTGGCCCTGGCCCTCGCCGGTGCCCGGGGGGACGCGTGACCCCCGGCCTGCTGCCGGTGCCCGGGACGGCTCGCGGTGTGCGTGCGTGCTTCACCACGCGTGCAGGGGGAGCCAGCACGGGTCCATACGCCTCCCTCAACCTCGGCAGTTCCGTGGGGGACGACCCCGCTTCCGTGCGGGCCAACCGCGCCGCCCTCGCCGGCGCGCTGGGATTCGACCCGGAGCGGGCGGTGGCCATGCGCCAGGTCCACGGCGCCGAGGTGCTGCGGGTGGGCCCGGATGACGGAGCTGGCTCCTTCACCGGCAGCCTCGCCGGCGTGGCCGACGCCGATGCCTGCGTCACCACCGCGCCCGGCGTGGCCCTCCTGGCCATGGGGGCGGATTGCCCGGTCATCGTGGCCTGGCGGCGGGACGGTGCGGGGGCGGCCGCCATCCACGCGGGCTGGCGGGGCCTGGTGGCCGGCGTGGTGGAGGCCGGGATCGCGGCCATGGGCGTTCCGCGGGGTGAGGTGCATGCGGTGGTGGGACCCCACGTGGGGCCGTGCTGCTACCCGGTGGACCATGCCCTGCGTGCACGGATGGCCGGGTCCTTCGGGCCGCAGGTGGTGCGCGGCGACGCCGTGGACCTGGGCGAATGCGCAGCGGTGGCGCTGGAGCGCGCCGGCGTGCCGGCGGTGCAGCAGGGACGTGTGGTGGGCTGCACGTCGTGCGACGCGGCCCGGTTCTTCTCGTACCGGCGCGACGGGCAGGCCACGGGTCGCCAGGCGGCCGTGGTCATCCTGGGAGGAGGAGCATGATCGATCCCGTGCGGCTGCGCGCCGCGCTTGACGAGGCCCGCGAGAGGATGGACGACGCGTGCGCCCGGTCCGGGCGCCCCCCGGGAAGCGCCGAGCTGGTGCTGGCGGGCAAGTACGTGGGCGCCGAGGAGGCACCGGCCCTCGTGGAGGCGGGCGTGCGCGTGGTTGGCGAGAACCGCCTCCAGGACCTGCAGGCCAAGCAGGACGTGCTGGGCAGCGCCGTGGAGTTCGACTTCATCGGCCACCTGCAGGGCCGGAAGGTCAAGGACGTGCTGCCGCGGGTGCGCCTGATCCACTCGGTGGACCGGTTGGGCCTGGTGCAGGAGATCGCGCGGCGCGCCGACGACGGCGCGCGCGTGCTGCTGCAGGTGAACCTCGCCGGGGAGGAGACCAAGGGCGGGTTCGCCCCGGGCGACCTGGATGCAGCGTGTGAGGCGTGCGCGGACGGTGGCATCACGGTGGGCGGGCTGATGGCCCTGCCCCCCTTCACGGAGCACCCCGAGGCATCGCGCCCGTGGTTCGAACGGCTTCGCGAACTGCGCGACGGGCTGGCGGGCCGCTGGGCCCCGCAGCACGACCTGCACGACCTGTCGATGGGTACATCGCAGGATTTCGTGGTTGCCGTGGAGGCGGGCGCTACCATGGTGCGCGTCGGACGGGGAATCGTCGACCACACCCGGATGGAGCAGCCGTAGATGTCGCTCAACGATTACTGGCAGAAGACGCTGGCGTACTTCGGAATGGCCGACGACGGCTATGACGACTACGACGAGTACGACGCCCACGACGGGTATGACGACCACCACCACGACCGCGAGACCAACGCGCGCGTGCGTGACGACGAACGCGATGAGCGGCCGTCGCGCGACCGCAGCCGCCGCGGGTCCGGGCGCAGTGACGACTTCGACGACATCTACTCGGACCCCGGGGTGCCCTCGCCCTCGCGCAACCTGCGCCCCGTGGGCGGCGCCCCGTCCGGTCGTGGGGGGCGCGGGGTGGAGGTGTCGCTCGTCATCCCGCGCAGCTTCAACGACGCGCAGGAGATCGCCGACAAGTTCAAGCGGTCGGTGCCGGTGATCCTCAACCTCCAGACGGCCGACAACGACCTGGCCAAGCGCCTCATCGACTTCGCCAGCGGCCTCACCTATGCCCTCGACGGGGGCATGTCCCGCATCGCCGACAAGGTGTTCCTGCTCACCCCGCGGAACGTCGAGGTGTCGGCCGAGGAGCGGGCGCGCCTCCTCGAAAAGGGCTTCTTCAACCAGTACTGAGCCCATGACCGCTTCTGCCCCCGCCATCGGCGTCGTGGGCGTGGGCGCGATGGGCTCCGCCATGGCCGCGGGGTTCGCGCCCCACGCGCGCGTGGTCGTGGAGGACCTGGCCCCCGGGAGGGCGGAGCAGGTGGCTGCGGAGCACGGCGTTACCGCGGGCGACGCAGCGGCATGCGACGTTGTGGTGATGGCGGTCAAGCCCCAGGACCTGGCGCAGGTGCTGCAGGACGTGGTGCCGCGGATGGCCCCGCACGCGGTGCTGGCATCGGTGGCGGCGGGCTGGCCGCTCGAGCGGCTTGCGGCGGCCGCCCCCGACCGTCCCGTCGTGCGCCTGATGCCCAACCTCGCCGTGGCGGGCGGGGCAGGGGTGGTGGCCATGGCCAGCCGTGGGCTCGACGCGCATGGGCAGGGCCGCATTACCACCCTGCTGCAACCGCTGGGGTCCGTGGTACCCATGGACGAGGTCCTGTTCCCGGTGGCCACGGCCATCGGGGGCTCGGGGCCGGGGATCCTTGCCTACGTGGCCGCCGCCCTGGAGCGTGGCGGTCGCGACGGGGGGAGGTCGCCGCAGCAGGCCCGCGACATGGTGCAGGGGGTTCTCGCGGGGACGGCGTTCCTCCTGGAGGGGGGAGTGGACCCCGCCGACCTCCAGGCGCGCGTCACGTCGCCCGGTGGCACCACGGCCGCGGGCATCGCCGCACTCGAGGCGGCCTCGGCAGGCGACGCGCTCGCAGCCGCTGTTGCCGCTGCCGCCGCCCGCGCGGCGGAGCTGTAGGGGGCGCGCGTGGATCTGGTGGTCGAGTACGTCAACGCGCTGTTCACCATCTTCCTGGTGATCATGCTCATCCGGATCCTGCTGTCGTGGGTGCCCTCCCGTCCCACCGGCAGGGTCACCTCGGCGCTGTGGGCGTTCTTCCACGAGAGCACCGAGTGGTACCTGCGCCCGTTCCGGCGCATCATCCCGCCCCTGGGGATGTTCGACCTTTCGCCCATCGTCGCGCTGATCGTGCTGTACGTGGCCAACGCGGTGGTGGTGCGCCTGCTCGAGGCCCTGTGACGGCCGTCCCGCCTTGGGTCACGCGCAGGGATGGCGGGGTGGTGGTGGCCGTCAAGGCGGTCCCGCGCGCCAGCCGCACGGGCGCCGTGGGCGTGCAGGACGGCGCGGTGCGCATCCAGGTCGCCGCGGCGCCGCACAAGGGCCAGTCCAACGCAGCGCTATGCGCCTACCTGGCCCAGGCGGCCGGCGTGCGCGCATCCGCCGTGCGGCTCCGCCGGGGATCGTCGGGCGCGCGAAAGCTCATCGAGATCGACGGCGACCCCGCGGAGCTGGAGCCACGCCTCGCCGCACTGGCACGGGACCACGCGTGACCGGGGGGCGCTCGCCGCGAGAGGCGCTGCCCGAGGTGATCGCCCGGCGGCTGCGCCGGGAGGCGGGCCGTCGCTATCGGCTCATGGCCATCATCGCCCTGGCCGTGGTGGTCCTGGACCAGCTGGTCAAGGTGATCGTGCGGGCCAACATCACGCCCGGCGAGGTGATCGAGGTGGCCCCAGGCGTCGACCTGGTGCACACCACCAACACCGGCATCGCCTTCAGCCTGTTCTCGGGAAGCACGGGGGTCATCGCCGTGCTCACGCTGGTGGCCATCGCCGTCATTGCCCTGGTGCTGGTGGCCTATGCCGGGGAGCACCCGCTGGTGCCCGTCGGGGGCGGGCTGCTCCTGGGGGGCGCCATCGGCAACCTCATCGACCGCGTCAGCCGCGGCGGGGTGACCGACTACATCGCCATCGGCGGCTGGCCGCCGTTCAACGTGGCCGACATCGGCGTGACCACCGGCGCGATCCTGTTGGTGGTGGCGCTGTTCCTCGCAGCGGGCGATGACTGAGCCCCGCGTGCTCCGGCTGGAGGTGGGCCCGCCGGATGCGGGCCGTCGGCTGGACGCGGTACTCGCCGCTGCGGAGGGCATGGAGAGCCGGGCGGAGGCGCAGCGGCTCATCGAGGCCGGTGAGGTCACGGTCAACGGAACCGTGCGTCCCAAGCGGCATGCCGTGGCGGCGGGGGACGTGGTGGAGGCGCGCCTGCCGCCCGATCGGCCACCGGGGGACCTGCGCCCCGAGGACCTGGGCGTGCCGGTGGTGTTCGCCGACGATCACCTGCTCGTGGTGGACAAGCCGGCCGGGATGGTGACCCACCCGTCGCGCGGCCACTCCACGGGCACGCTGGTGCACGGGTTGCTGGCCGGCGGCATCGCCGGGGGGGACGACCCGGAGCGGCCGGGCATCGTGCACCGGCTCGACCGCGACACGTCGGGTCTCATGCTGGTGGCGCGCGACGAGCGCACCCACCGGCGCCTCGGACGGATGATGCGCGACCGGCAGGTGGGGCGCCGTTACCTGGCGCTGGTGCACGGGCCGTTCCCCCCGGCGCTCACGGTGGACCGGCCCATCGGACGCGATCCGCGCCGGCGCACCCGGCAGGCCGTGGTGCCCACGGGCGGGCGCGAGGCCGTGACGCACTTCCGGCGCATCGAGGAGATCGGCGACCTCGCGCTGGTGGAGGCACGCCTGGAGACCGGGCGCACCCACCAGGTGCGCGTGCACCTCGAGAGCGCGGGTCACCCGGTGTTCGGTGACCCGGTGTACGGCCGCGGCAGGCCCGATCACGGCCTTGGCCGGCAGTTCCTGCATGCCTATCGCCTCGACCTCGACCACCCGGTCACGGAAGAGCGCCTGGCGTTCGAGAGCCCACTGCCCGACGACCTGCAGCAGGCGCTGGCCGCTGCCCGTGCCCGGGCAGGCGCGGCGGGCTAGTATGCGCGGTCGGTCCCATCCCGGGGCCATCAATCGATCCCGACCCCGCGCGCGGGGATCCGGGGGGCGGTGACCGGCTTGCACGGTTCCCCCCGGGTGCGCGCGGGCTTCCCGAACCAACCGAACAAGGAGACGTGACGCGTGCCCGTCGTCACCATGAAGCAGTTGCTGGAGTCCGGAGTGCACTTCGGCCACCAGACCCGTCGGTGGAACCCCAAGATGAAGCGCTTCATCTTCGGTGAGCGCGCCGGCATCTACATCATCGACCTGCAGCAGACGCTCGAGCTGCTGGAGAAGTCCCACGCGTTCGTGCGCAACGTCGCGGAGCGCGGCGGCACCGTGATGTTCGTCGGCACCAAGAAGCAGTGCCAGGACTCGGTGCGCGAGCAGGCCATCCGCGCGGGCATGCCCTACGTGTCGCACCGCTGGCTGGGAGGGCTGCTCACCAACTGGTCCACCATCAGCCAGCGCATCCGGCGCCTGCACGAGCTCCGCGCCCAGAAGGCGGGCGGCCAGCTGGAGCTGCTGCCCACGCGCGAGCGCCTCGCGGCGGAGGCTGAGCTGGTCAAGCTGGAAGCCAACCTTGGCGGCGTCTCCGAGATGCAGCGGCGCCCGGATGCCGTGGTGATCGTGGACCTCAAGAAGGAGGCCATCGGCGTGCGCGAGGCCAATCGCCTGGGCATCCCCGTGATCGGCCTGGTGGACACCAACTGCGACCCGGACGAGGCCAACTACGTCATCCCGGGCAACGACGACGCCATCCGGTCGTGCTCGCTGGTGCTGTCGGTGCTGGCGGACGGCATCCGCGAGGGCAAGGGGCTCGACCCCCAGGGTGGCTACGAGGAGGCCCGTGCCGCTGCTACCGCGGCCGCTGCTGCCGGTGACCCCGACGCCGCCCGCGCCGCGCGCGGCGCCGCTCGGGGCCAGGCGCCGGCCGCCGACGAGGTGGCCGCGGTGGAGCAGGCCGACGCGTCGGTGGCCATGGCCGCCGAGGCCGTGGTGCAGGAGGCCGAACAGGCCGTGGAGGCACAGGCCGAGGCCGTGCTGGAGGAGGCCGCGTCGGAGCTTGCCGCCGAGGCCATCGCCGAGGAGGCCGCTGCCGGCGAGGCAGTGGCAGAGCAGGCCGCTCTGGCCGAGGAGGACGCCCAGTGAGCACCGCCCAGATCCCCGCCGCCCTCGTGAAGGAGCTTCGCGACAAGACCGGCGCCGGCATGATGGACTGCAAGAAGGCCCTCACCGAGACCGGTGGCGACCTGGAGGAGGCGGCCACCCTGCTGCGCAAGCAGGGTCTTGCCGACGCCGCCAAGCGCGCGGGTCGCGAGGCCAACGAGGGCACGATCGCCAGCTACATCCACCAGGGCGGGCAGTTGGGCGTACTGGTGGAGGTCAACTGCGAGACCGACTTCGTGGCCCGCACCGACCGCTTCCAGCAGTTCGCCCGGGACGTGGCGCTGAACGTGGCCGCCATGAAGCCGCAGTACGTGTCGGTGGACGACGTGCCCGACGAGTACAAGCAGCGCGAGCGCGAGGTGTATGCCGAGCAGGCCAAGGACAAGCCCGAGAACGCCCGCGAGAAGATCATCGAGGGCAAGCTGGGCAAGCACCTGGGCGAGATCTGCCTGCTGGAGCAGCCCTTCTTCCGGGACGCCACCGAGAAGAAGCAGCGCACGATGGAGGAGCTCCGGGCGGAGACCTCGTCGGAGCTCGGCGAGAACATCACCATCCGGCGATTCACCATCTACCAGCTTGGGGAGTAGCGGGACAGCCGGATCCGCTGCCTGGTCCCGGGTGCTGCTGAAGCTCTCGGGCGAGGCGCTGATGGGCGACCAGGGGTACGGCATCGACCCCGATCAGATCGCGGGGGTGGCCCGCGTGGTGAAGGGGGCCACCGACCGCGATGTGGAGGTGGCCGTGGTGGTCGGCGCCGGGAACATCTTCCGGGGAGTCATCGGTGCCGCCAGCGGCATGGACCGCGCCACGGCCGACTACATGGGCATGATCGCCACGATGCTCAACGCCCTGGCCATCCAGGACGCGCTCGAGAAGCTGGGCGTGCAGACGCGCATCCAGTCGGCCATCGCCATGCAGGAGGTGGCCGAGCCCTACATCCGGAGGCGGGCCATCCGGCACCTCGAGAAGAAGCGCGTGGTCATCTTCGCCGCCGGCACGGGCAACCCGTTCTTCACCACCGATACCACGGCCGCCCTGCGCGCCCTTGAGATCGGTGCCGAGTGCATCCTGATGGCCAAGAACAACGTGGACGGCGTGCTCACCGCGGATCCGCGCGAGGACCCGTCGGCCACGCTCATCCCGGCGATCACGCACATGGAGGTCATCGAGCGCGGCCTCCACGTGATGGACACGACCGCGCTCACGTTGTGCATGGACAATGACCTGCCCCTGCTCGTGTTCAACATGCAGGACGAGGCCAATCTGGCCCGCCTGCTGGACGGCGAGCACGTGGGCACCATCGTGAGCAGCCCGGCGGCAGCCGGCGGGGGAGGGGCGGCATGAAGGAGCGCATCGACGACGCCAAGCGGCGCATGGAGGGCGCGGTCAAGAACCTGGGCGGCGAGTTCGCGGCCCTGCGCACGGGCCGTGCCACCACCGCGCTGCTGGACCGGATCGTGGTGGATGCCTACGGCGCACCGACCCCGCTTCCCCAGGTGGCCAAGATCCACGCCCCCGAGGCCCGGCTCCTCACCGTGCAGCCGTTCGACAAGACCCTCATCCCGGACGTGGAGAAGGCCATCATGGAGTCGGACCTGGGGCTCACCCCCAGCAACGACGGCAACACGATCCGCCTGCCGCTGCCGCAGCTCACCGAGGAGCGACGCAAGGAACTGGTGAAGGTGGCGCATCGCATGGCCGAGGAGGCGCGGGTTGCGGTGCGCAACGTGCGCCGCGACGTGCTGAACGAGTTCAAGCGTGCCGAGAAGGACGGCGAGGTGTCCAAGAACGACCTCTCGCGTGCGCAGGACGACGTGCAGAAGCTCACGGATGCCGAGGTGAAGGCGGTCGACGACATGCTCGCCCGCAAGGAGGCCGAGATCCTGGAGGTCTGATGGCGCTCATGTCGCGCCTGCGGGCCGCGCGCGCCGCGCTCGGTACCCGCACCTCGGCCCGGCCCGAGGGCCCCGCGCGCGCGGTGCCCGAATCGGTGGCCATCATCATGGACGGCAACGGGCGCTGGGCGCGTCGCCGGCGGCTGCCCACGGCCGCGGGGCACCGCGCAGGCGCCAAGGCGCTTCGGCGCGTGGTGCGAGCCGCGGGCGACATGGGCGTGCGCGACCTCACGGTGTTCTCGTTCTCCACTGAGAACTGGAGCCGCCCGCAGCACGAGGTGGAGGACCTGATGGTGCTCTTCTCCGAGCTCATCGACCGCGAGGTCCCCGACCTCGACGCGGAGGGGGTGTCCATCCGGTTCATCGGTCGCCTCGACCAGCTGGGCGACGCCCTGCGCGCCAAGATCGACGAGGCCGAGGCCCGCACGGCACGGCACGAGCGCATGCGGCTGTTCATCGCGATGAATTACGGGGGGCGGGCCGAGATCGTGGATGCCGCCCGGAGGTTCGCGTCCGAGGCGCCGCCGGGCGCCCCGGACGAGGACTTCGGCCGGTTCATGTACGCCCCCGACCTCCGCGATCCCGAGCTGATCATCCGCACGAGTGGCGAGGAGCGCCTGTCCAACTTCCTGCTGTGGCAGTCGGCCTATGCGGAGCTGGTGTTCTCGGATCGCCTGTGGCCCGACTTCGGACCCGATGACCTCGAGGCCGCGTTCCAGGAGTACGCATCCAGATCACGGAGGTTCGGCGCCCGATGATGAGCCGCATTCTGGTGGCGATCCCCGGGGTCGCCCTGATCCTGGCCGCGGTGTGGGTGGGAGGGCCGGTGTTCGCCGCGTTCGCCCTTGCCGTGGCGCTTGCCGCGCTGTTCGAGTTCTTCGGCCTCATGGGGGTGCCGCGGCACCTGCAGTGGGCGGGCTACGCCACGGCAGTGCTTGCCGTGGTGCTCGCCTGGGCCGCCAGCCCGCCGGAGCGCGCGCTGCTGTTCGCCCTGGCCGCGGGGCTGGTCATGTCCGCCGTGGCAGCCCTCACGTTCGAGGACCGCGAGGGCATCACCGGGCGCGTGGCCCTCGTCCTGATGGGGGCCATGTACGTGGCGCTGCCTGCCGGGGTGCTGGTGCTCACCCGCGACCTCCCCGACGGCGCCGGGGCCATCGTGAACCTGCTGGTGGGCGTATGGGTATTCGACACCGCCTCGTACCTCTCGGGTCGGATGTGGGGTCGCAGGAAGATCGCCCCGCGCACCTCGCCCAACAAGACGTGGGAGGGGTTCGCCGGCGGCCTGGTGGGGGGCACGGCCGCCGTGTGGTTCGCGGGGCTGTACATGGACTGGATCAGCTGGTGGCAGTCCATCCTCATCGGCCTGGCCATCTGCCTGGCGGCCTACGCCGGGGACCTCTTCGAGTCGATGATCAAGCGGGACGTGGGCGTGAAGGACTCCGGCAGGATCCTGGCCGGCCACGGGGGCATCCTCGACCGCTTCGACTCCCTCCTGTTCGCCACCCTGGCCGGCTACTTCCTCACGACCTGGATGGTGCTCTGATGGACATCGACCTGCTGGCGCGCCTGTGCGAGGCCCCGGGCGCTCCGGGGCGCGAGGAGCGCATCCGTGAGGTGGTCATCGAGGAGATGCGTCCGTACGTGGACGAGGTCACCGTGGACCCAATGGGCAGCGTGGCGGGGATCCGGCGGGGCGGGGGAGGCCCCCGCGTGATGCTGGCGGCCCACATGGATGAGCTCGGGTTCCTCGTGACCCACGTCGACGACGACGGCTTCATCCGCGTGATCCCCCTCGGCGGCTTCGACCCCAAGACCAAGATCGCCCAGCGGGTGATCGTGCACGGCACGGAGGACCTGCTGGGCGTCATGGGCGCCAAGCCCATCCACATCATGAGCGAGGAGGAGCGCAAGAGGCTCCCCAAGCCCGATGACCACTTCATCGACGTGGGCCTGCCCGCGGAACGGGTGCGCGAGATCGTGCGCAAGGGCGACCCGGTCACGCGCGAGCGGACCCTCGCCCGCCTGGGCGACCTGGTCACGTGCAAGAGCCTCGACAACCGTGCGGGGCTGTACGTGATGCTGCGCGCCCTGCGGCGCCTGGCCGACCATGAGTGCGAGGTGGTGGCCGTGGCCACCACGCAGGAGGAGGTGGGCCTGCGCGGCGCCCGGGTGGCCGCGCAGCGCCTGCGCCCGGAGGTGGGGCTTGCGATCGACATCACCCTGGCCAACGACGGGCCCGGGGCCAAGCCCCACGAGCGGGTCACGGCAATCGGCGCCGGCGCGGCCATCAAGGCCTACGACTCCGGGGTCATCGTGCCCCGGGCGGTGATCGACCACCTCGTGCGGATCGCCGATGACCGGGGCATCCCGCACCAGCTGGAGATCATGTCGCGCGGCGGCACGGACACCCGCGAACTGCAGTTGGCGGGCGATGGGGCACTGGCGGGCTGCGTGTCGATACCCACCCGGTACGTGCACCAGGTGGTGGAGACGTGCCACCCCGACGACCTGGAGGCATCGGCCGACCTGGTGGCGGCCTTTTGCGAGACCGCCGGGGATCTGGCGCGCTGACGCCGGTGATACCGTCGCGGCCGTGACGCGCGTCCTCATCCTCGGCTCCACGGGCTCCATCGGCGTGCAGGCCCTCGACGTGGTCGATGGCGCCCCGGATATGCGGTGCGTGGGGCTCGCATGCGGGACCCGGGTGGCGGAGATGGACGCACAGGCGGCCGCGCGCGGCATCGCGCACACCAGCGCCGCAGCGGGCGGCGGAACGGTGCCGTACACCGCCGACCTGGCGAGCCTGATCGACGCCTCGGAACCGGACATCGTGCTGAACGCCCTCGTCGGGTCGGCCGGGCTGGCGCCCACGCTCGCCGCGCTCTCACGCGGCATCCCGGTGGCGCTGGCCAACAAGGAGTCACTCGTGGCGGGCGGCGACCTGGTGGCCCGCGAGCGGGCGCGCACCGGGGCCGGGCTGGTACCCGTGGACAGCGAGCATTCGGCCCTCTTCCAGCTCCTCGAGGGGGTGGAGCGGCCCCGCGTGCGACGCTGCATCCTCACCGCATCGGGAGGCCCGTTCCGCGGCCGCACGGCCGATGCGCTGGAGGACGTGGCGCCGTCCGACGCGCTGGCGCACCCCACGTGGGACATGGGCGCCAAGATCACGATCGATTCGGCCACGTTGATGAACAAGGGGCTCGAGGTCATCGAGGCCCATCACCTGTTCGACCTGCCGTACGAGCGGGTGGAGGTCGTGGTGCACCCTCAGTCCACCATCCACGCCATGGTGCGGCTGGACGACGGCAGCGTGCTGGCGCACATGGGGCCACCCGACATGCGGGTGCCCATCGCCCACGCGCTGCGCTGGCCGGCCGCCCCGCCGGAGCGCGCGCAGATGGGCCTGGAGGGGCTCACGCTGTCCTTCGAGGCACCCGATGAGCACGCGTTCCCCTGTCTTCGCCTTGCTCGGGAGGCCGGCATGGAGGGCGGCACGGCACCGGCCATCCTCAACGCCGCCAATGAGGAGGCCGTGGGTGCCTTCCTCGCCGGGCGCATCGGCTTCATGGACATCCCGCGGGGCGTGGCGCACGCTCTGGAGTCGGTGCCCGCCGCGCCCGCGGATTCGCTGGAGGCCGTGATGCAGGCCGATGCGCAGGCACGGGAAGCCGTGGCGGCGCGGGCGGGCGCGGCATGAGCCTGGGCTGGAACATCCTGGCGTTCGTGCTCATCCTCATGGTGCTCGTGCTGGTGCACGAGGCCGGGCACATGGTGGTGGCCAAGTGGTGCGGCATGCGGGTGGAGCGCTTCTCCATCTTCTTCGGCCGGCCCCTGGCCAAGTTCCGCCGGGGTGAGACCGAGTACGGCATCGGCTGGCTGCCCCTGGGCGGCTACGTGAAGATCACGGGCATGACGCGCGACGAGGACCTGCCGCCCGAGCTGGTGCCGCGCGCCTACTACTCGGCGAAGACATGGAAGAAGGTGGCCACGATCTTCGCCGGGCCGTTCGTGAACCTGGTGGTGGCGTTCCTGTGCTTCGCGGCCGTCGCATGGATCGGCGTGCCCGCCCTGCAGGCCACCAACGCCGTGGACGTGGTCAACCCCGGCAGCCCCGCGGCCGCCATCGGGCTCACCCAGGGTGATCGCCTGCTGGCGGTCAACGGCATCTCCACCTCCACCGACGAGGGCCTGGCCCGCGCCCGCGCCGAGCTGCAGGCAAATCCCGGCAAGCCCGTCACGGTCAGGTTCACCCGTGACGGCCAGGTGCGCACCGGCACGGCCACGCTGGCCAGTGCCGAAGGAGTGGATGGCCAGCCCATCGGCAGGCTTGGCGTGCAATTCCAGGTGCTCCAGGGCGAGCGCCAATCGGAGGGCCTTGTGGGCGGCCTGGCCAACGCCAGCAGCTTCACGTGGTTCCTCATCGAGGAGAACGCCAAGGGCATCGGGCAGCTGTTCACCAGTTCCGAGGCCCGTGAGCAGGTGGGCTCGGTGGTGGCCATCGGCGCGGTCTACAACGAGGTGGCCGATGACGGGCTCATCGCCATCCTCCGGTTCGTCGGCATCATCAGCCTCGTGCTGGCCATCTTCAACCTGCTTCCCATCTTCCCGCTCGATGGCGGGCACATCCTCTTCGCCCTCCTCGAGAAGCTGAAGGGGTCCCCCATCAGCACGAAGGTGTACGAGAGGTCGGCCATGGTGGGGTGGGCGGTCATCCTGGTGGTCTTCGTGTTCGCCCTCCAGAACGACATCGTGCGTCTGAGCGGAGAGGGCTTCCAGGTCAGATAGCCCGCCGGGGGGCCGCTACACTCCCGGCCCGTGGAACGGCCCCGACGCATGAGCGCGCAATGCATGGTGGGCGA